>PXRY01000105.1 GCA_003022925.1 Halobacteriales archaeon QS_8_65_32
CGAACGCGACGCCGACGTACTCGGCGCGGCCCGTTCCGCCTTCGAGCGCGGCGACCTCGCCGACCGCGCGGTCTTCGAGGAGGGCAACGCGATCGAGACCGCCGAGAAGTACGACCACTAGGGCGAGTCGTTCGACCTCGTGGTGCTCGATCACGACACTGCCGGGTACGTCCGAGGGTTCGACACGGTTCGAGGCCTCGTTGTGCCCGACGGGGCAGTCGACGCGGACAACGTTCTCGCGACCGAGAACACCGCAGAAGTCCTTTCGCCCGCCGGCTTGCTCGCAACGCTCGACGGCGAGCGTGCGCCGAACGATCGAACGAGCGCGGTTGCGGACTTCTACGAGCGCGTCGAAGCGGACCCGGCGTTCGAGACGTACGTGCTCCCGGTCGGCGAGGGTCTGGTGGTCGCCTGTAAGGTGTGAGCCGTTCCCCCGACTACCTCGACGAGCGGTTCGGAAGGGGGGTGAACTCATGTGTCGGGAGGCGAACGTACGGTTGTGACGCTCGCTCGCCGCACTTTGTGGATGCTCCGGCGATACTGGAGCGATCGTCTCGGCGTCAACCGGGATGCGTTCGATCGATCGGGCGCAACGGTCGGTCTCGGTTCGGAGCGCGGAATCGAACTGCTCGAACGCGACGACGCGCTCGTCGTCGGCGCACCCGAATCGCTCGTCCCGACGCTTCGCCGCCGTACTGGCGATCTCGCGTCGGTCGATCTCACCGATCCGGACGCCGTCCGCGGAGCGTTCACTGATCTCGGATTCGGACCAATAGGCGACGTCCTCGGCCCAGCCTTCTACGGTTACGCCGATCGGGAGACGTTCGCGCCGGTCGAATCGGACGCGAGGGTACTAACCGCCGACGACGAGTCGGCGTACAGGCACTTTCGAGGGGCCGTCCCCGACGAGGAGTGGAAGCAGGGTGGGCCGGCGTTCGAACCCGGCGAGATGATCGGCCTGTTCGCCGATGCCGGTGACGACAACGAACTCGTCGCGGCCGCGGCGTACGACATGTGGGACGACCTGCTCGCCCATCTCGCGGTCGTTGCTAGTCCCGAACGCCGAAAACCAGGGGTACGGTCGCGCGGTCGTCTCGCGGGCGACCGAACGGGCACTCGCCGAGGGGTTGATTCCGCAGTACCGAACGGCAGACGCCTGGCCCTGGTCGGTCGCATTGGCCGAAGGGCTCGGGTTCTGTCAGTTCGGGACCTCAGTGCTGGTGTCGATCGGCGAGAGCCCGTGAACTGGATTTCGAGATCCCATGAGCGAGCACAGCACGGTTCACGCTCGTTCCACGAGGGGCGAGATCGCACGCGGAGATTAGCGTCGCGATCGAGAGCCACCGGCATGAGTCGGCTGTCCCGCCGTGCTGTTATCGGGTCGATCGGAGCTGTCGGTATCGGAGCGAATGGTCAGAGGTCAGTCGAAAAGGGTCCACGCCGTCGTACCGTCGCTTTCGGCGTTCCTCTACTCGGGTGTGTCTCGCTCCGTCGAATCTCGCTCGTCGTCGAATTCGCTTTCGAGAAGGCCCCATTCGGTTACGTCCCTGTACTTTCCGTCCTTGTACATCTGATTACGACGGCGGCCTTCCTGCTGGAAGCCGAGTTTCTCCAGAACTCGTTCGCTCGCCGCGTTGCTCGCAATAACGGTTGCGGCGATCTTCTGTGCGTTTAAGTCCACGAAAGCGAATTCAGTGAGCAATCGAGCCGCCTCGGTGGCATACCCGTTCCCCTGATATTCCGGCAGCACGAGGTAATAGAGCCCAGCGACCCGGGCCCGCTCGTCGCCTATGTAGGTCCCGACGATGCCGACGGTTTCGCCTTCGGCACTGATCGCACACACCAATGTCGTGTCTTCGTCCTGAATTTCGGTGACGCGATCGTAAGCCTGACTTCGGGTATATGGTCCCTCGTACGGGCCTGTTGCCCGCATTTCGGGGTTGCTGTGTCCTCGAAGATATACGTCCACGTGCGAATCGGTCTCCGAATCAAGCGGCACGAGCGAGACGGCTCCGGCCTGTAGAAAATCCATGTAGTTCACTCGATCCGATCACGAGTAATTCCTTCGATGGTGTTAGTTTCGAGCGTCTATCTCTCTGCATTGAACACTCGATGCCTGGCCGTGCTCGGTAGCGCTGGCCAGAGGATTCTGATTTACGTAGTCCACGACTTCTGTGCCGATGGCAATTGAGACCGGCGAGCGGTATGTTTGCATCCGTGAGCGAACATCGTGAGCGAGCGGTTCCCCGCGAACGAGTGCCGTCAGGCACGAGTGAGCGGCTTTTTATGCAGATTTTTGGAGGAGCGGTCCCCACAGTGAGCGCCGGAGACCCGACGATAAAAAGGTGCGCGTGAAAGGGTGGGATTATGAACTCTGAATTCGCGGCGCGAGCATATAAGTGACGGACCCCTCGCCTTCGGCGATCTCGAAGTGCAACTTCACAGGGAACTCCTCGCCGAGATCGAGGGCCACCTCGCCGTTCGTGGGGATCGCCCGGTCCATGTCCTTCAAGTAATCGAGGCTGAACAGCGATCGGGCAGGCCCGGCTTGCAGGTCGATCAGGTCCTCCGAATCGAGTTCCAAGTGGACGTCGTCGGTATCGCCCTCCGCTTCGACGTAAAACAACTCGTCGTCCTCACGAACGCCGAGGGCGATGTGATCGGAGACCATGTCCGCCGCCTTGACCGCCCGATTGATGTCCCGGCCCTCGACGACGATCCGCGCGGGGAGATCGAGGTCGGGGATGTCCGGTTCCTGGCGGATGGAATCGGGATCGATGAGCGCCAAGGTGTATTCGAGGCCGTCGATGCTGATGTGGAGTTTCCTGGTCTCCTCGTCGAGTTCCATGTGGACGAGGCCGCCGGAGTCGGCCATGCCGGCGATATCCTCGAGTCGGGAGAGGTTGATGCCGATCACGCCGCCGTCCCCTTCGTAGGACTCGAAGGCTTCGGCCGAGAGCGTGAGATCGACCATACCGACGTTCGCCGGATCGACCGCGCGGACGGCCAGTCCCTCCTCGTTGCAATGGAGGCGACACTCGTCGACGAGAACGCTCACCGAATCGAGCGCCGTCCGGAGCGTTCCGGCGCTCACGATAGCGTTAAACATATGCATTCGGTTACGAAATCCCGGTTTAAAAAGACTCCCGTTCCCATTACTGACAGCCCTGATGGACGTGTCCCGCCGCGCGCGACGACCGACGACTGACTGTTGGCGAGCGGTGGTCGATGCGGCGGCGGACACAAAGCATATATAACAATCATTCATTGATCCCATTGATTACGGATGGCACCCATGAACGGACCGATCACGAGCGAGACCGTCGGATGGGACGCGAGCGACGGACCCGGCTTCCGCCACGCGCCCGGTTGCGTGCACGCGAGTAGCGACGCCGACGAAGCGAGCGAACGCGACGCGCTTCTCCGGCTCTCGCTCGGGCGTTCGTCGACCGGTCGTCACACCGATATCTACCGCTGTCGTGAGTGCGCTGCGAAGGGCCCGCTTGACTAAGCGGGAGATCTCCTTTTCCCTCGTTCCTGTTTCGGCTTTTCGTTCCGACACCGCCCAGTTTCGAGGTTCGTCGATCCCGGGGTTTCACCTCTCCGAGCGGCGAGCGCTTTTCGGCTGGGATGAGAAGGCCAATAGGTCGCTGGCTTCGTTTTTGACTCGATGTGGCCCTGGGGACACCTCGCGGTCGGGTACCTGCTGTACACGGCACTGGTTCGCGCCCGGACCGGCCGAGCCCCGAGCGGCTCCGGTGCAGTACTCGTCGCGTTCGGGACGCAGTTTCCCGATCTCGTCGATAAGCCCCTCGCGTGGGGGCTGGGCGTGTTGCTCCACGGCCGGACGGGTGCACACTCGTTACCCGTTTTACTACTCGTCGTCAGTGTCGTCGCTCTCTACGCCCGACGGCGAGACCGAAGCGATCTCGCGCTCGCCTTCTCGGTCGGGTATCTCACCCATCCCTTCGCCGACGCCTTTCTCGCCTTGCTCCAGGGTCAGACGGAGTACGTCACGTACCTTCTCTGGCCGCTGACCGATCCCGCCCACTACTCGACCGACGCGATCGTGCTCGCGAGTTTCGGACCGTTCGACCTCACCGTCTACGGCGTGGCGCAACTCGGCCTCGTAGTTCTCGCGCTCGGGATCTGGATCGCGGACGGCACCCCCGGAGTCGCCACGCTCGAAGGGGTGCTCGGCGACGGTGACGAGCGCGAGCGAACGCCCGATCCCGACCGGTGAGGGAACGACCGGCCCAGCTGGGGTTGAACTCCGCGCTCTACCGGTCGGCCGATGAGGTGACCGACCGGTCGGCTGTCCAACCGACTAGTCGGCTACTTCCGGAGAAAGCGCCGTCGCCAGGACTCGAACCTGGGACTACCTGGGTAACAACCAGGTGCTCTACCAACTGAGCTACGACGGCCTACGTCATAATGATGCCGGTCGGTAGAAATCGGTTTCGCTTTCGGTTGAGCGAGTCGCGGGCCGTCGCTTCGTGCGGCATCGAGAGCGGTTCGAACGACCAGCGCCCGCCGATGACCGACACGCTTTCGCCCTGCCGTCCGAACAGAGGGGTATGCCCGGGTCGTTCGAGACGGTCGTCGCGCGGGCCCACGAGCGGGCGACGCCAGCCGAGGCCGAACGCGAGCGACTCGAAGCCGTAGTCCAGGAAGTGATCGATCGGGCCGAGCACGCCATCGCGTCGTTTCCCGTCGCGGCCGACATCGTCCACGTCGGTTCGACGGTACGGAACACATGGGTCGCGGGCGACCGGGACGTCGACGTGTTCGTCCGTTTCGATTCCGCTCTCGACCGCGCGGAGTTGGAACGCTACGGGCTCGCCGTCGGCAACGAAGTACTCCCTGACGGCCGCGAGGAGTACGCCGAACACCCCTACGTCACCGGCGAGATCGAGGGCGTCGCGGTCGACCTCGTCCCCTGCTACCGCGTCGAGAGCGCAGCGGCGATCCGGTCGGCGGTCGACCGGACACCCTTTCATACCGAGTACCTGAAGAGGCGGCTCGACGACAGCCTCGCGGCCGACATCCGCGTCTGCAAGGCCTTTCTCGCGGGGATCGACGCGTACGGCAGCGACCTGCGGACCCGGGGCTTTTCGGGCTATCTCACGGAGCTACTGGTTCTGGTACACGACGGCTTCGGTGAACTGACCGAAGCCGCCGCCAACTGGTCGCCGCCGGTCCGCCTCGATCCCGAGGGTCACGAGGGGAGTGAGCAGGGGTTCGACGAGCCGTTAGTCGTGATCGACCCGACCGACCCGAATCGGAACGTCGCGGCGGTGCTCTCGACGACCAATCTCGCCCGGTTCCAGCATTACGCCCGGGAACTGCTCGCCGATCCGCGCGACGAACTGTTCGAGCGACGGGAGCCCGACCCCATCGACGCCGAGGCGGTCCGCGAGGCGATCGACGCGCGCGGGACGACCCCGATCGCGCTTCGGTTCTCGGTGCCCGGCCTCGTGGACGACCAACTGTACCCCCAGCTCGAAAAGTCGAGCGCCGGTATCGGTCGGGCGCTCTCCGAGCGGGGTTTTCGCCTGTTGCGACGGGACGTCTTCGCCGCCGGGGCCGATGGGGACACCGGGAGCGCCGAGACCGAAATCGAAACGTCGAGAAACGGGCGAAGCGGCGACGGCGACGGCGAGCGCGACGAGCGCAGCGGGCGTAACGGACACGGCGGACGAAACGAACGACGCGAGTGCGTGCTCCTCTTCGAACTCACGGTCGCCGAGCGGCCGCGAATCGAACGCCACGAGGGGCCACCGGTGAGCGTCCGCGAGCATGCCCGGAGCTTCTACCGAACCTACGCCGAAAGCGACGCCTACGGGCCCTTCATCGACGGCGATCGGTACGTCCTCGAGCGCGCCCGCGAGTTCACGAGCGCGCGGGCCTTTCTCGAAAGTGACGCGCTGTTTGGTGTCGCGCTCGGCGCGGACATCGAGACCGCGCTCAACGCCGAGTACGACCTGCTCGTCGGCGACGATATAGGCGATCTTGCCCCGACGTTCGGGGCCGAGCTCGCGCGTTACTTCGCCCCGCGGCCGTGAGCCTCGTCGATGGCCTCGATTACCGCCCGGCTTCGCTCGTTGGCCTCGCTTTCGGGAGCGACGGGATCGTAGCCGTCGAAAACTTCGTTGACGATTCTGACGCTTTCGGTAAGTGTGTCGAGTCCGTAGCCGCCTTCGAGGACGAACCCGAGGTCTGCGTCGGCCGACGCGGCGGTTTCGCGGACCTGCTCGGCGAGGACGCCGTACCCCTCCGTCGAGACGCGCATCCGCGAGATCGGGTCATGTTCGTGGGCGTCGAACCCGGCGCTCACGAGCACGAGATCGGGGTCGAATGCCGAAATCGCCGGGGCGAAACACTCCTCGAAGACCGCAGTATACTCGGCGTCGCCACAGCCCGCCGGCAGCGGCGCGTTCACCGTCGCCCCGGTCCCCGCGTCGGTTCCGGTCGCTTCGATCTCGCCGGTACCTGGGTAGAGGCCGTCTTCGTGAACCGAACAGTACAGCACGTCCCCGCGGTCGTAAAAGAGGTCCTGAGTACCGTTACCATGGTGGACGTCCCAGTCGTAGATCGCGACCCGCTCGACGTCGGCAGCTCCGTCGGGTGAACTGCCGTTCTCGACGGTGTCGACGACGTCGGTGCCGCTGGCATCGCTGTCGCCGTCGCTCCCGCCATCCCGATCGTCGCTAGCATTGCCACCTCGATTGTCGGCATCGTCGAGCACCGCCTGGGCGGCGACCGCGGCGTTGTTGAAGAAACAGAATCCCATCGCGTTGTCGGCGACCGCGTGGTGGCCCGGTGGTCGGCCGAGCGCGAAGGGCGTCTTCCGGCTCGGCAGGTCATCTAGCGCCGTTCTGGCGGCCCAGATCGCGAGGCCGGCGCTCGCGAGGCTCGCCTCCCAAGTGGCTTCGACCGCGATAGTGTCTGCGTCCCACCGGCCGCCCCCCGACGCACAGAACTCCTCGACCGCGGCGACGTACTCGGGGTCGTGGACGGCTTCGATCGCCTCTCTGGAGGCCGGGTCGGCCGCGACGTACGACACCCCGTGTTGGTGGACAAGGCCCTGCCGGACGGCTCGCAGTCGGTCGGGACTTTCGGGGTGGCGACCGCCGGTGTCGTGGGAAAGACACGCCTCCCGATAGCCGAAGTTCATTCGACGAGGGCGAAGTACGTCTCGACGTCGTCGGCCGTGACGGTGCGACGGCCGGCGTGTCGAGCGAGGACCGCGGCCCCCTCGGCGACGTCGTCGGCGTACGATTCGAGGAGGTCGGCCAAAGCGACCCGTGCGTCCATCGAGACTCGGTACTGATCATCGATGTCGAGGCGGGCAATCCGATCGACCGGCGCGACGGGTAAGGTCAACGAGTTGCGCGTCGCCGACCCGTCGGTACCGAAATCCGCGATCATCAGCGTCTTGCGATCGTCGGCCGTCGCCCGCTCGGCGGCGTCGGCTGCGAGCGCCGCGCCACGGAGCTGGATTCGACGCGCCAACTCCTCGGCGGCGTCGGCGCTGACGCGAAGCGACCCGGCGTTGCGCCGGATCACCGCGTCGACCGGAGCGAACGGCAACTCGACACTCATACGGCCTAACGGGAGTGTGCTACTCTTAAGGGTTTCCGTGGCACTGCTGGCCGCTAACGCCCTCTCGCGGGCGCTCGTCGTCTCCCGTCGAGTCACGAGCGATCGCCCCCAAGCTCGAAGGGCAGTGCTTACTCAGGGATCGCCCCGTAACCTTTTTAACGACCAACCAGCCACCCGGTAACATGGCACCCGAACCCCACGCCGGGCGGCTCGCTAACGGAGCAGCGGAGACGACCGCGGGGTTCGGCTTCTTCTTCGGCTCCTCGTAGACGGGGGCGGAGTTGTGACGGACGCGAGCGCGTCCGTCGCGGCGAAACCGTCGTTTCGGAGTCGGAACCGCTAACAGAGCACCACCCGCACGCCAGGACAACTGAATGCAACTGCCCGACGCACAGCTCGCGGTCATCGAAGCCGCGAGCGCGACCGACCAGAAGACGATTGCACAGCTCGCTGATGAAACCGGACGCGAACCCGAGACCCTCACCGGCGCGGCCTTCGACCTCGCCGAGAGAGGGCTCCTCGACGTCACCGAACGCCCCGACGAGACCTTTGCGCTCACCGAGGAAGGTGCGACGTACTCGGCGGACGGCCTCCCCGAAATCCGGCTCTACCGTGCCGCCCGCGAAGCGGATGCCGACGACGACCCTGTTTCGATGGGACAAGTCATCGGCGCGTCCGGGCTTGACGGCGAAGCGGTCGATATCGCGCTATCGAACTTCGCCCGGAAGGGCTATGGCGAGATCGACTCCGGAGCACTGTCGACGAGCCCCGACGCCGATCCTGACGCGGACGCGGAAGCCGCCGCGCTCGACGCCGTGGCGGCCGACGACGCGAACGACGTGGCGACCGACACGATCGACCGGCTCGTCCAACGGGGACTTCTCACCCGATCGCGGGCCACCGAACGCGCAGTGGAACTCACCGACGGCGGCGTCACCGCGCTGATGGAGGGCATCGAAGCCGCCGACGGGGTCGGGCGGCTCACGCCCGAGATGCTTACGAGCGGCGAGTGGCGAAACGCCGACTTTCGCGCGTATGACGTCGAAGCCGACGCCGACCGCACGAATGGCGGCCGGGTCCACGTGCTGCGCGAGACCGCAGAACGAGTGACGGACGTCCTCGTCGGGATGGGGTTTCGCGAGATGGACGGCCCCCACGCCGACGCGGAGTTCTGGATCAACGACTGTCTGTTCATGCCCCAAGACCATCCCGCGCGCACGCACTGGGACCAGTTCGCGCTCTCGGAGCCCGCCGAAATCGCCGACCTGCCCGACGACTTAGTCGAGCGAGTGAAAGAAGCCCACAAGGAGGGCGTCGGCGAGGACGGCGAAGGGTATCACTCGCCGTGGACCGAAGACGTCGCCCGGGGCATGGACCTGCGTGGACATACCACCTCGTTGTCGATGCGCTACCTCTCGGGCGAAGCCGTCGGGGAGTTAGAACCGCCAGAACGATATTTTTCGGTTGAGAAAGTGTACCGGAACGACACGCTCGACGCGACCCACCTGCTCGAGTTCTTCCAGATCGAAGGCTGGGTGATGGCCGAGGACCTCTCGGTGCGGGACCTCATGGGCACCTTCACCGAGTTCTACGAACAGTTCGGGATCACCGACATCGAGTTCAAACCCCACTACAATCCCTACACCGAGCCAAGCTTCGAATTATTTGGGACGCACCCGACGACGGGCGAACTCATCGAGATTGGCAACTCGGGGCTCTTTCGTGACGAGGTCCTCCGGCCGTTGGGCGTCGAGTGCAACGTCATGGCCTGGGGGCTCGCCTTAGAACGCCTCGCGATGTTGACGACCGGGGCGGAGGACATTCGCGACCTCCATGGCACGCTCGTCGACCTCGACTTCCTGCGGAACGCGGAGGTGACGTACTAATGGTCGTCGTCGACGTCGGCTTCGACGAGCTACGGCGGCTGACCGGCCACGACGAGAAAGGGGACGAGGAGCTGAAAGCGGACCTGTTCGCGCTCGGCATCGAGCACGAGGGCGAGACCGACGACGGCCTCGCCCAACTGGAGTTCGCCCCCGACCGGCTCGACCGCCTTTCCGTCGAGGGGATCGCCCGTTCCCTACGGTATCAGTACGGCGACGACCGGGGGATCTCGATACCCCGGACGAACGATCCCGACTGGCGCTACGAAGTCGCCGATAGCGTGCCCGCAGAGCGCCCATACGCCACCGGTGCCGTCGTCCGCGGGGTGAACATGGACGAGACGGTGCTCGACTCGCTCATCCAGCTCCAAGAGAAGCTCCACGCGACGATGGGTCGCGATCGCGTGAAGGGCGCTATCGGTATCCACGACCTCGTGATGCTCAAGGGGAGCGAGGCGCTACGCACCCCGAACGAGTCGAGCGGGGAGCGGGAGAGGGACACGAGTACCGCAAGTGCCTCCGACGGGCGAGCGGGCGAAGCCCACGACCCGAGCGGACGAGACCCGCGGGACCACGAGGCGGCCGGCTCGGCGGACAATACGATTACCTATCGCGGGATCGAGGCTGAGGCAGACACGTTCGTCCCGCTCGACGCCGACGCCGAGCTTTCGCCCAGCGGGGTGCTTTCCGATCACCCCACCGGTCGAAAGTACGCCCCGATCGTCGCCGAGTACGAGCGAATGCCGACGATCTACGACGAGATCGGCCTGTTTTCCTTCCCGCCGGTCATTAATGGCCGCCGGACCGAACTCGACGCCGACAGTACTGATCTGCTGATCGAACTCACGGGCACCGACCAGTGGACGATCGACCGGATGTGTGCGATCCTCTGTTACGCGCTCGCGGCCCGCGGCGGACAAATCGAGGACGTCGCGGTCTCGTACCCCGACCGCGAACTGCGCCGTCCCGACCTCGCCGTCGAGACGAAACGCGTCTCGCATGATCGGATCGAATCGGTACTCGGCGTCGACCTCGATCCCGAGACCGCGATCGACCTCGCCGAACGATCCGGACTCGACGCAAGGGTCGCCGACGCCGACATCGACGACGGTGAGGGGGCCCACGTCGAGGGGAACGGACGGTCGGGTACGGCCGCGAGCACCGATGAACGAAACACACCCACCGGTACCGACGGAAGCCGGAGCGCCGCCGGCGACTCGACCGACGGCGGTTCGACCGCCGGCGACGTGATGTACGAGGTGTCGATCCCGCCGTACCGACAGGACGTACTCGGCCCGCTCGACGTGATCGACGACCTCGGGCGGGCGTACGGGTTCAACGACTTGGAGCCGCGCTACCCCGACGTGAGTACCGTCGGCGGCCGTCACGAGCGCTCGCGAGTGGAGCGCGCGGTCAGACAGCGCCTCGTCGGCCTCGGCTCCGAGGACCTGCTCAACTTCCACCTGATCGCCGACGCCGAGAACTACGACCGGATGGGCCTCACGTCACCCGACGCCACCGGCGGCGGTGACGAAACCGCCGACGCCGGCAGCAACGACGCTGACGACCGCGGGGCCGTCGCCAACGGTAATGGGACCGATACCCCCTTCGGAGCGCTCGCTCCGGCGCGGATCCGCGAGCCCTACAGCGCCGAGTACGGGATCGTTCGGACCTGGGCGCTGCCGTCGCTGCTGATGGTACTCGAGAACAACACCCATCGCGCCTATCCCCAGGAACTCGCGGAGATCGGCCTCGCCGCCGGCCGGGACGCGAGCGAGTCGACCGGACTCGCCGAGTTCCGTACCGTGGCTGCGGTGCTCGCGCGCACCGACGCCTCCTACGAGATCGCCAAAAGCCGGCTCGCGGCGCTCTGTCGGGCGTTCGACGTCGAATTGGAGACTCCGCCGACCGACCACCCAACGTTCATCGACGGGCGGGTCGCAGCGGTCGTGATCGACGGCGTTTCGACGGGCGTGATCGGCGAGGTTCACCCCGAGGTCCTGGTCGAACACGACCTCGAAGTACCGGTCGCGGCCTTCGAGTTCCGGCTCGACGCGCTCCGATAGATCCGTCCCGCTTCGGCCTGCCGTACCTCCTCTCCGGCTCGTTTCTCGCCTGTCTCTCGCCGTCCGACGGCGGACCCGGCTGACTCCGCCCTCGGCTCGCCGGTGGTTGATACCGGATTCCGGCCGCTTTCCGGTCGATCGTCGCTGTCGGCGACGATACCGGGGCCAGGGCCTCAGGACCGACGCGGGCTACTCGCGGTAGGCATGGTCTTTCAGCACCTCAGTCGGGACGTCTTCGAGCACTGCCTCGCTGGTCGCCTCGAGTATCACCGGCGGGGCGACGTCGGCTTCTGCGGCCTCGATCCAGCGCGGCACGCAGACACACCACCGATCGCCCGATTCGAGGCCGGGAAAGCCCATGTTCGGTCGGGGCGTCATTAGGTCGTTGCCCCGGGACTTGCTGTATTCGAGGAACTCCGTGGTCATTACGGCACAGACCTCGTGGCGGCCCGGATCACCCCGGAAGTGCCGGCACAACCCATCGCGCAGAAAGCCCGTCTCGGGGTCGGCGCTACAGGTCGCCAGCTCGTCGCCGAAGACGTTTCGTTCCTCGTTACCGTCGGTGTCTCCGATCTCCTCGGCGCTCATCGGCCCCGATCGTCGCTTCCCGAACGAAAACCCTCCGGTGACTGTCAGTGATCCGGTAATCCGGCGATCCGGTGACTTGGCGACGTCGCCGCTCCGAGGCGTGTGCCCGCCGCTCTCCCGAGCTAATCGAGGTCCGCGCCGACCGCTTCGGGTACCGTGTCGAACCCGTCGCGTTCGCATAACGCGAGCAGGCCGCGGTTGATCTCGCGGGCGACCCCCGGTCCGCGGTAGACGAGGCCGGTGTAGAGTTGAACGAGGTCGGCTCCCGCCCTGATCTTTCGGTAGGCGTCCGCGGCGGTGAACACGCCGCCGACGCCGATCACGGCCACGCTTTCGGGAACCCGTTCGGCGACGAACCGCACTCGCTCGGTCGCGTGAGCCTCGATCGGCTTGCCCGACAGCCCGCCGGTCTCGACGCGGTTGTGGCTCCTCAGGGAGTCGGGCCGTGCGGTCGTCGTGTTCGTCGCGATCACCCCTTCGATGTCGAACTCCGCGACGATTTCCAACACCTCCTCGGTCGCCGCCTCGGTGAGGTCCGGCGAGAGCTTGATTAGGAGTGGACTCGCCCCTGCCTCGCGCAGTTCCCCGACGATCCGGCGGAGCGCGTCTCCCTGCTGGAGTTCGCGGAGTCCGGGTGTGTTCGGGCTCGATACGTTCACGACGGAGAAATCTCCCGCGGCTCCGACGCGCTCGTAGGAGTACTGATAGTCCGCCGGGGCGTCGGCGAGCGGCGTCCGCTTCGACTTGCCGAGGTTGACGCCGACGGGGACAGGTACCTCGGCGCGCGCGAGGCGCGCGCCGATCGCGTCCGCGCCGTCGTTGTTGAACCCCATCCGGTTGATCAGCGCTTCGTCGTCGACCAGCCTGAACAGCCGTGGCCGGGGGTTTCCGGCCTGTCGATCGGCCGTGACACCGCCGATCTCGACGAAGCCGAACCCGAGGCTCGCGAGCGGACCTGGGATCTCTCCGTTCTTGTCGAAGCCCGCGGCGACCCCCACCGGGTTCGGGAACACGGTATCGAGCGCCTCGGTTTCCAGCCGGTCATCGGGAACGGCGTAGCGGGCCGCGAGAACGTCCTCGATCGGCGTTTCGCCGACGCCTCGTAGTACCGTGTGAACCGCTTGGTGTGCGGTCTCGGCCGGCAGGGAGAACAACAGCGGTTTCGTCCATTCGTACAGCGTCATCGTCTCGCTTCTCCGTCGATCGATGATTCCGCGTTGCGTTCGCAATCGCACTGGCGGCGGTGTTCCCCGTCGTCGTGAGGACACCCGCGGTCGGAGCGTTGCACTGGCCGACGCCTCACCTCAGAAATCGTGCTCGACGCGGTCTTGGTCGGCCTTCTGGATGATGATCTTGTCCTCGCGGACCCGGACGAACACCTCGTCGCCGATGTCCATCCCCGCAACGGACAGTTCGTCCTCGTGAAGATTGACGTGGACGTTGTGGTACTCGCCGTGTTCGTCCTTCGCCCCGCTGGGACTGAGCTTCTTTTTGCGTACCATCGCAGCGATCTAAGCGCTCTTGTCAGCACCCGATACTTAACCTTCCGGTGTCTCCCCTCCCGACCGACGAGCGACGAACACTCTGCCGACCGCTCGACCGTTCCCTGGAATCGTCGTTCACCTCCGCCGATCGCCACCGATCGCCTCCGTCTGCACCGCCGGCCGGCCCCGTTCGCGCCGCCGGTCGGCCCTCCTTCGCCGCGCCCCCCTCGATCGATCGGAGGTCCACGCCTTGGATACGATATATAAAACTTCCTCCTCTGAACCCCTCGATTCGGGGATATATTTATACTGCGGGATGTGCAGGCTCCGCATGGAGTATAAGACCATGGCAAGCGGCAACGACAAGCGGAACTTCGCGCTGCGCGAAGGGACCGACGACGAGACGAGCGTGTTCTCCGGACGGACGCCGCGGCAGGCGGCTCTCAAAGCCGCCCGTCGACTCGAACCGGCTGACGGGGAACGGAACGCACAGCGACAGGAACTGCGCCTCCGGGAGAAAGGCACTCAGAAGGTACACATCTACGAGGGCTGGGCCTGGCAGGAGGACGCCCCGAGCGACAAGCCCGACTGGATGCCCGGAACGATCACCGAGGCGAACGTCTCGAAACAGGGCATCGAACACCTCCAGGAGATCTGAGGCGACTGCCGGAGTTCCCGGTCCCCTCGCTCACCGACGCGACGGGAACTCCCACGGGGCATACTGTGAGCACACAACGGCCTCTTCAAGCCTCCCGTCGCCCCGTCTCTCTCCCACAGTGTGATCCGTTCCGACGAGGACGCCGTCTCCCGACCGATCGTCGACTGTCGGCCGTCATCGGTCGCTCGGCAGTCGACCGGTGGTCACCCAACGGTCGCTTCCGGTCGGCGGTCGGCGTCCGTAGGACGCGGCCGAACCGACGATCGACGCCTGAGTGCCCGTGCGGTATATGTAACCTTCCCCCGTGAAATCGCCTCACGGAGCACCGACGTCCCGACGAGTTTATACCCGTGTCCCCCCTGAGCCGTAGTTGCGAACGAACGCGGGTCAATGTTGACGCAGATGGCACCCGCAGCCCGATGCCCTTATGAGGTCAAGGGCGTTCGAATGATATGCTACGATACAACGGGCGGAGGTCTCGTGCCTCCGTCCCGGACCCGGAACCCTTCGATGGGTTTAAGACCTCCAACGGTCTATAATTGGGAAGACGGTGCACACGCAGGTCGGCTGCGTGTCCCGCCGCCCCCTCCCCTTTCGAGGGGAGACCATTCCGGTTGATCCTGCCGGAGGCCATTGCTATTGGGATCCGATTCAGCCATGCAAGTCGTGCGGGTTCAGACCCGCGGCGAACGGCTCCGTAACACGTGGTCAAGCTACCCTATGGACCGGGATACTCTCGGGAAACTGAGGCTAATCCCGGATAGCGCTTTCAGCCTGGAGTGGCGAAAGCGCCAAACGCTCCGGCGCCACAGGATGTGACTGCGGCCGATTAGGTAGACGGTGGGGTAACGGCCCACCGTGCCAATAATCGGTACGGGTAGTGAGAGCTAGAGCCCGGAGACGGACTCTGAGACAAGAGTCCGGGCCCTACGGGGCGCAGCAGGCGCGAAACCTTTACACTGCACGATAGTGCGATAGGGGGATCCCAAGTGCGAGGGCATACAGTCCTCGCTTTTTCCGACCGTAAGGTGGTCGGCGAATAAGAGCTGGGCAAGACCGGTGCCAGCCGCCGCGGTAATACCGGCAGCTCAAGTGATGGCCGATTTTATTGGGCCTAAAGCGTCCGTAGCTGGCTAGATAGGTCCGTCGGGAAATTCACCCGCTCAACGGGTGGGCGTCCGGCGGAAACCAGCTAGCTTGGGACCGAGCGACCTGAGGGGTACGTCCGGGGTAGGAGTGAAATCCCGTAATCCCGGACGGACCATCGGTGGCGAAAGCGCCTCAGGAGAGCGGATCCGACGGTGAGGGACAAAAGCTTGGGTCTCGAACCGGATTAGATACCCGGGTAGTCCAAGCTGTAAACGATGCTCGCTAGGTGTGGCGCTGGCTACGAGCCAGCGCTGTGCCGTAGGGAAGCCGTGAAGCGAGCCGCCTGGGAAGTACGTCCGCAAGGATGAAACTTAAAGGAATTGGCGGGGGAGCACTACAACCGGAGGAGCCTGCGGTTTAATTGGACTCA
>PXRY01000106.1:0-3973 GCA_003022925.1 Halobacteriales archaeon QS_8_65_32
TGTACGACGATTTCCGAGTCGGGGACGTACGTACTCACGACGAACGTGACGAATCGAACGGCGAACCCCTGTATTTCGATCACAGCAAATAACGTTGTCTTCGACGGCGGCGGCCACACGCTCGCGGGCGACAAGCCCAATTACGGCATCCGCGTCGACAACGGCGCGGCCGATCAGTCGAACGTCACGATCAGGAACGTCAGGGCCGAGGGCTGGGTGCGGGCGATCTCCGTAATCAACGCCTCCGACAGCGTGGTCGAACGGACGATCACGACCGACAGCATCGAAGGCGTGCTCGTCCAGGAGAGCACGGGCGTCGTCGTCCAGAACAATGACGCCCACGACAACGCACTCGGTATCCATATCCGTAACGCCGAACGCAACGTCGTGCGGCGAAACGTCGCGAACGACAACAAGTGGGGCATTCACCTCGAGTTCCGCGCGAAGGAAAACCGGATCGTCGACAACGTCGCGCGCAACAACTCGAACCAGGACCTCATGTCACGGCAGGACTCGACGGCCAACGTCATCAGCCGGCTCGACATCGGTTCGGGGACCTTCTCGTTCGTGACGACCAACGTGGCGCTGAAAGGGACGGATTCGACTCCGAGCGGGCCGAGCGACCGGGGCGGGGTCAACAGTTCGGCGTCGGCGCTCGCGGCCACCTCGGAGGAACTGGACCCGGCGCTCGACTCGTTGACCGTCCACTACCGCAACGCGAGCGGCGACGTCTCCTCGCTCGCGGTCTGGCGCGACGATGGCGGCTCGTGGACCGAACTCGATAGCAGCGTGCAAGGAAGCGAAAACACGGTCTCGACGGGCAACGTGACGGAGTTCGGGACCTTCGCGGCGTTCGGATCGAGCGACGTGAGCGGCGAGCGGGTAATCCTCGATATCTCGCCCCCGACGCTCACCGAGCGGTCGGTCGAGAACGTCTCGGCTGCCAACGCGACCGCCTCGAACGGAACGATGGCAAACGAGACGATGGGGAACGGGACGATGACGAACGAGACCGCCACGGCCGGGACGGATACGACGACCGGGACGGCTACGATGACTGAGACCGCCACAACAACCGAAACGACCGGAGCGGCGGCGACGACCGAAGCAGCCACGACCACGACGGGGACGACGAGTTCGACGACCGCGACGCCCTCGCCAACGGAAACGGACACGAACACCGCGACGACCGCGAGCGCGGACACGACGGGTTCGGCTACGGTGGGCGGCGACGGGGCGGGCGGGCAGACCACCGAGACGACCGGGCCGGGCTTTAGCCTCCTCGTGGGGCTCGTTGCACTCCTCGCGGCGGGGCTGCTCGCGACCCGTCGGGGCCGAAAGCGGTAATCGGACCCGACGCCTCGTCGTTCGGCGAAGATCACGGCCGGCGACCGACGACCGGGGACTAAGGACCGACGAGTGATTCGTGACGCTCGTTCGCTGCCGGGTGCCACGCCGCTTTTGTTCGCGCGACGCGGAGATACCTACGAATGTTAGAGGGGGTCAACGTCGCGCTCTGTATCTCGGGGTCGATCGCGGCGGTCAGGAGCACGGAACTCGCCCACGAACTGCGCCGCCGGGGCGCGTCGGTTCGGGGCGTGATGACCGACGCCGCCCGGGGGATCATCCATCCTTGGAGCGTCGAGTTCGCCACCGAGCGGCCGGTCGTCACCGAAATCACGGGCGACGTCGAACACGTCGAACTCTGCGGCCGGGAGGGGTGGGCCGACGTGCTCCTCCTCGCGCCGGCAACGGCGAATACGGTAGGGAAGATCGCCGCGGCGATCGACGACACGCCCGTCACGACCTGTGCGACGACCGCACTTGGAAGCGGGATTCCGGTCGTGATCGCCCCGGCGATGCACGAACCGATGTACGATCATCCGGGAGTCACCGACGCGATCGCGCGCGTCGAGTCCTGGGGTGTGTCGTTCGTCCCACCGCGCATCGAGGAGGGCAAGGCGAAGATCGCGAGCGAGAACGCGATCTATCTCGCAACCGCCCGGGCCGCCGGCGAGCAGCCCCTGGCGGGCAAGGAGGTAGTCGTAACGAGCGGGGCAACCGCCGAGCGGATCGATCCTGTGCGGGTACTCACCAATCGCGCGTCGGGTCGGACCGGGCGGGCAATCGCTCAGGCGTGTTACGTCCGCGGGGCCGACGTCACGCTCGTACAGGGCACCGGAGCCGGCGGCGGTACCGACGCCGCGGTCCCGTATGCAACAACCGAACGAGTCGAAAGCGCCGCCGAGATGCTTGCGGCGGTCGAAGACCACGCGGGGAAGGCCGAAAAAGTGGACGCGCTGGTCTCGGCGGCGGCGATCTCCGATTATACGACTGACGCCGCGGCCGAGAAGATCCGTTCGGGCGGGGAGATGACGCTCTCGCTGGCGCCGACGCCGAAACTGCTCGATACGATCCGTGAGAGTTACTCCGACCTCACGATGGTCGGCTTCAAAGCCGAGACCTCCGGCGACGACGAGGCGATGATCGAAGAAGCCCGGGAACTGCTCGACCGCGCGGGACTGGCGTTCGTCATTGCCAACGACGCGAGCGTGATGGGTGGGGCCGAAACCCGGGTGCTGGTCGTCCGCCGCGGGGACGTCGCTCCCTTCGCCGGGTCGAAAGCTGACCTCGGGCTCCGGGTCGCCGACGAACTCACCGCCGAACTCTGAGTTCCGAGTTCGAGTGCGAGTCGAACCGTCGATCGGGGAGTCCGGTCAGCGATCGAACGTACTCGCCGGTCTACGAGCGTCCCGGTACTGCTCGAAGTACGAACGGATCGAGCGGAGATACCACGACGTGAGCGGACCAGGGCCGAAATTCACGGGACGACCCGGCATGGATCGGCGTTGATAGGTACTCGATTCTCGAATCCCGGATACTGATTCCGGACTCGGACTCGGGGTCCCGGGCCTCTAACTTCGGGCTGGGGCGAGCGGTACGGCGGGAAAAGGGGAAAGGCAGAGGCGAAACCCCTCAGCGATCCCAGCCGTTCCCGCGGAGATACGCTTCGATCGAGGTGAGATCGAGGTCGTGTTCGCGCTGGAGACTGTCGATATCGGCCGCGTTCCCATGGTCGTTTCACTCTGGTCCCAATCAAGACAGCGTGGTACGTAATCGTCGCGCAAATACGTTCGGAACGACGCGGCGACGAACGATACGTACCGTCGTGCTATCGGATGGATTCGAGCCGACGGGATACCGCTACAGGCGGAGAACTCCTATCGATCGCCGAGGGACACCGTAGTCACGATTGGAAAGCTGACCGCGGTACGAAAGGCGGCGAAGTTCGGCTACCGGAAGTACGGCCTCCCCGGCGCGATCGCCGCGGGCGTTAGCGTACTGGTAGGCTACCGGTTCGTGAGACGTAAGCTCGGCTCCCGAGGCGGTCGCGAGTAACCGTTGCTCGCCGAGTCGCCGTGCGCCCAGCGAACCGGCCTCGACGGCGAACGACGCGAGGGTGTCGACCGCCAAGCGGCCGTTCCACGGTCGAGACGATCCGGAGGGCGCCTCGCCAGTTCCGGGATGTGACCGTACACCGCACGTAGCTCCGGTCGTCATTGGACAAACGCTGGTGAGGGTTGTCCGAGACGCGAGCGTCGCTGCGCCCTTCAGCCCGTCCCGGTTCGGCCCGTCCCGGTGTCGTGATCGCGGAGGTGAGTTCCGATATAGGCATCGAAGACCCGCCGGTGCTCGAGGACAGCCTGGTAGCCAATATCCGACAGCAGGCGAAGCGACCCGGCGGGCAGTCAGGTGGCCGTTGCCCGGTAGCCCTGTGCCGAAAAGAATGGATCGCGATCGGCCCCGATCACGAGCGTCGGAACGGGAATCTCGTCCAGTCGGTCCGTCCCATCGTAGAAGAGACAGGCTCGTGCCTCCGCACGGAACGCTCGCGGGCGTCGTGGCCCGTCGGTCAGCGCGTCGTACGCTCAGGCCGTAGCTTGGAGTAACCGGCGTTCGTACCCGAGCGACA
>PXRY01000106.1:4105-20508 GCA_003022925.1 Halobacteriales archaeon QS_8_65_32
CTCACCATGTAGACGCGCCGGGACGCGCCGCTCCGTCCCAGTCCGGCGCAGCGCGCGCAGTAGCCCGCCGCCGCGACGGCGAACAGCGGGTTGTCTGTCACGCGCGTGAGTGGGTCGTTGAGCCCCGGAACGACCATGAGCGGTCGCGAGGCGTTCGACTCCCGCGAACCGGTACCCACCCTGACGAACGGGTAACCGGCGACCCGGCCGGCGTCGATCGGGAGGCGTGCCCGAAGCCGGCGATCGGACTCGGACCGGGAACCCGGATCGGAAGCGGAGTCGAAGGCGGAACGCGGGTCGGGGCCGGAACCCGCGCCGGGGCCGGTATCGGAGTCGGAACTGGGATCGACCCTGTCGGGACCGGTCACAGTTCGAGGAAGGCCTCCGCGTTCTCCCAGAGCAGCTTTCGCTGCACGTCTTCGGAGTAATCGGTGTGGGCCGCGAAGTCCTCGAGCCAGGTATCGGGCTCGATCATCGGATAGTCGGTGCCGAACATCACCTCGTCCTGCAACAGAGTATCGGCGTAGCGAAGTACCTGCTCGTCGATGTATCGCGGCAGCCACCCCGAGAGATCCATATACACGTTCCCCTTCTGTTGGCAGATCGCGAGCTGGACCTTCTCCCACGGGAATGCCGGGTGGGCAATACAGATCCGCATGTCGGGGTGGTCGGCGGCCACGTCGTCGATGAGCAGGGGGTTTCCGTACTTGACGCGGAGGCCCCGGCCGCCGGGAGCGCCCGCGCCGAGCGTCGAGTTGCCACCGTGGAAGACGACAGGCGCTCCCAGGTCCTCGATGGTCTTCCAAAGCTCTTCGTGGGCGGGGTCGCTTGGGTCGAACCCTTGGGCGATCTGCTGGAATTTGAATCCCGAGAGGTCGAGGTCGGCAATCGCGCGTTCGGCTTCGTCGACGCAGTCGGGTTTGTGCGGATCGACGCTCGCGAAGCCGACGAAGAAGTCTGGGAAAGCGTCGCGGACGGCCGCGACGTAGTCGTTCGTGACCGGCGGGTTGCCGGTGTTGGTTTCTGCGTCCCAGCCCAGGAGGACGACGCGACCGACGCCGGCCGCCCGGTACTCCGCTACCATCTCGTCGTATTCTTTGGTCTCTAATTCCGCGCCGAACTTCCGGGCGGCGTCGGCCATCATCTCCCCGCCGGCCTCCTCTAAGAACTCGCTGGTCGGCTGGTGGGCGTGGAGGTCGATCGCTCGGGGTTCGGGTTCGGCGTCGAGGACGTCGATCGGCATGCGTGCTCGAAAGGCGGGGGCGAGTAAAAACCCACATTGCCCGCGAGGGGTAGCGTCCGGCGTAGCGGCCCCGGGGAAAGCGTCGTTGAGGGCGTCTCGGAAGCTCCCGGTCGCTCAACCGAACGTCGCTCCGACAGCCGATGCCGGCTTCCCGTTATTATGCCGGCGGGTCGCCCCTCGTCGGTATGAGCGAGTCGGAACGCGACTGGGACGAGTTCGACCCGAAGGCACGCGAGGAGCGCGAAATGGGCCGCGAGATGGTGGATAAAGCACGGGACTCGGATCGATCGTTCTACACTTCTATCGCGGGGAGATGAGCGTCGTTACGACCTGGCGCGGCCGACTCGACGAGACGATCGACTGGGCGGTAACCATCATCTCCGCGATCCTCATCTGCGAGTTTTCGACGGAGGGCAATCATGTGATTCTCCTCGCCAGGATGGTGGTGATTTCCATGTTCTTAGGCATCGAAGCGCGCCGGTACCAGGCGTACGATCCCAGGAGATCGAACACCGCGACTGGCGTCGGGAACTCAGCGAGGACTACCGCAACCCGACGATCGAGACGCCGTACGCCGAAGCGCTCGGCCGGCGACTGCGCCGGATCTGCCTGCCGTTTTTCGCGCTCATGCTCGCCGCGTGGCTGTTCAAGCTCACAGCGTTTTCGAACCGACCGATCCTCGACACGGCCGCGGTCGGATCAGTTCCCGGGACCGTCGTCGCCAGCGTCGTGGGCCTGTTCTACCTCGCGATGATCGCCGTCGCCGTCTGGCCGCGCGAGCGCCGATCGAAAGGCGAGTTCGCCGACGTCGAACACGGCGAGTGAAAGGAGACCGATCCCTGATTCGTCGTACCCGCCCCGATTCCTGAATCCTTTTACCTGCGTACGAACGGCTCATACGTATGAACGAACACGACACAGCGGACACTGACGAATCGGCGACAACCGACGAGAACGGCGGTGTCGACGCCGACGCCGACGGCGGCGACGAGGCCGACACGGAAACCGAAATCGAGACCGAGGCCGAACGCGAGGGTGAGACTGACATCGACGCCGACACCGACGCCGCGGACGCCGGCGGTGCCGACCAGGAGGACATCGAGGAACTCACCGCGCGCGTCAGGGAGGCGTCGAACGAGGGGATCGCCCGCGAGATCGCCTCGCTTCGCGCGCTCGTCGCGGATATCGAGGGCAGGGCGGCATCCGAGGCGGCTTCGGAGTCCGAATCGGAAGCCGAAACCGAAGCGGCCACGGAGGCAGAACGGATCGAGGAACTCGAAGCCAAACTCGCCCGCAAGCAGGCCGACTTCGAGAATTTCAAAAAGCGGATGGACAGAAAGCGCGCGACCGAACGCGAGCGCGCGACCGAGGATCTCGTGACCCGCCTGCTCGGCGTTCGGGACGACCTCGCGCGCGCGCTCGATCAGGAAGGCGACGCCGACATCCGGGGCGGCGTCGCCACGACGCTCGACGCGTTCGACCGCGTGCTCGACGACGAGGGGGTGAGCGAGATCAACCCCGAGCCGGGCTCAATTCTCGATCCCGAGCGCCACGAGGCGATGCTGCGCGTCGACAGCGACCACCCCGAAGGAGCGGTCGCCGAGGTGTTCCGCTCGGGCTACGAGATGGGGGGGAAGGTCCTCCGACCGGCCCAGGTCACCGTTAGCGAGAACGGGGACAACGCCGGCGACGAGTAAGAGCGAGTAGGGACGAGTGGAAGCCACCGGCAACGGGCTCACGGGCTCGCGAGGGTCCCGGCGGTTCGGCATCGGACGACGTCCGAGCGAAACGCCACTGCCGCGCCGAGGGATACAGGTAAGGTAATCGGCGATCAATCGTTACCAATGAGAGCGAAGCGCGAGTATCGAAATCGCGACGAGACGGAGGTCGCGGTGCTCGACGCGCTCGTCGAGCGGGATCAGGACGGACTGACCGTGTTCGAGTTGCGTTTACAGGCCGACGTCGAGATCGACGACCTCGAAGGGGCACTCGGCGACCTCAAGTCCGACGGCCTCATCGACGTTGACCGTTCCGACGGGCGCATGCGCATCAAGCCCGACGAGAGCGTCATCCCCGACCCCGGCACGAACGACACCGAGCCCTCGCTGTTCGAGCGCGTTCGGCGAATCGTCGACCGACTGCGGCCCTGAGCGGCGCGACGAAGGCCAGCGAAGTTTAGGGCCAAGGCCGAGGCCAGGGCCGGGCCAGCGACGGCACCGGTCTTTACCGCCTCACCGGTCGTCGAGGCGGGCGGTACACCAGTGACAGAAGTCGAGATCGAGGTCCGCTTCGAGTTCGCGGCTACAGGACGGACAGCGCCGCCCGGTAGAGACCTCCGCCCGGCGGTTCCCGACCGCGGCGAGGCGGTAGGCGTCGAGAACGCTGAGGCCGATAACGCCGAACAGCGCGAGCGTCGCTCCCTCGGGCAACGCTTGGGTAGCCTGCATCACGGCGTCGAAACTGAACCCGCCGTCGGCCGGCGGCAACGCGGACGCCGGCAGCAGAACGGAGACCGTCGCGAGCACGAGCCCGAACCACAACAGCCCTCGTAGCCACTCGCGGAGGTAGACGTGACCGAGCCCAGGGTACACTAGCGACAACGCTGCGGCCAGCCACGGACGTTTCTGCCCGACGCGTTCCTTTAGAGCCCCCTTCACTGCCAGGGACGTAGACACGAACCCGTATTAAGGCTTCGGAGGTTCCGGACTGGTCGTGTCCACTTAGCAGTATTCGGCCGAAGAGCCATCGAGACCGTTTCGGAAGCCCCCGCTCGCTCGGTGAGCGAGACGACGCAAGGACCGCAGGCCGGATGCTGAGGACCGCAGCGAGTCGCAGCCACCGAGCGAGCGGCCCCTTCCAGTCCCACCCGAGATAGTTCTGTATGGCTTTCATTGCTTAGCCAAGTACTACTCTCAAGTTACGTGGGCCGACCGATTACATCCGGCGATACATTCCGGTCTGATCCAAATCGATCGCCTCGAAGCCGAAACGCTCGTAGAACCCGTCGACGTTCGAGACGAGGTTCACGTATGCAGAAGGTGGAGCGTTCTTTTCTACATACTCGACGAGCGCTTCGACGATCCGTGTGCCGAGCCCCTGGTCTTGGTGGTCGGGTGCAACGGCGATGTCGACCAGTTTATAGAAACAGCCGTCGTCGCCGACGAGACGGCCCATCCCGACGAGGTCGTCGTCTCGACGGATCGTCACAGCGTAAATGCCGTTTTCGAGCCCTCGTTTCGCTGTGGCTTCGGTGCGGACACCGAGCTCAGCGCGTTCTCTGAGCCGGACGTATTCGATGGGGGCCGGCGGTTTCTCACGTAGTTCGTAGCCCACACCGAAGCAGCGTTGCCAATACCAATGAGCGTTCACGATCGGTGCCGAGGGGCGTCTGCGCCGGTCGCCGACCGAACCGCTCGAACGGGACGCGAAGCCACTGACGGGACGGCACGGTAGCGTTCGGTGAACCGGGCGAGCGCACGACGGCTTTTAGTCGACGAGCGCGCGACGGACGGTAGGACAGATGGATTTCGCACAGGAGCGCATCGAGACGCTACACGCGCTCGCCGACGCCGATCGCGCCCCGGAGGCCCCGACCGACCGGACGGCCGTGCTCGTCCCGATGACCGAACGCGACGTCGGCCCCGAGATCGATCGGGTCTTCGGGACGCCCGAAGCCATCTCCCCCGAGCGGGTGGTGGTGGCGCTGCGTGCCGATCCCGGCCGGGTGCGCGCGATCGAAACGCGGCTTCGCTCGTACGACCTCCGGCCCGAACTGTGCTGGTGTAACGGCCCGCGTATCGAAGCGCTGCTCGCCGACTACGGCCTCGACGGCCCGACAGGGAAGGGCCACGACGTCTGGCTCGGCCTCGGAATCGCCCTTGCGAGCGAGTCGGCGTTCGTCGCGATTCACGACGCCGACACGGCCTCCTATACCGAAGCGTACGTCCCGCGACTCGTTGCCCCGCTCGCCGACGGGTGGGGGAAAGGAAGAGCGAGGGAGAAGGCGAATGGGAGAGGGAGGGATAGGGACAGGAGAACCGACGGTCGAGAAACGGGAGCCGCCGTTACGAACGGAGGAGACGACGGGAACGGTAGCGACGACGGGGGCACAGTCGGAACCGGGAGCCCGGACCAGCCGGAGGGACGTCAGTTCGTAAAGGGGTACTATGCATGGATCGAGGGGAACAGGCTCTACGGCCGGCTCTGTCGGCTGTTGTACGTGCCACTCGTTCGCGAGCTTGCCGAGCGTCACGACGAGCCGATCCTCCGCTATCTCGACGCCGTTCGCTACGGACTCGCCGGCGAGTACGCGATGACCGCGAACCTTGCCCGGCAAGTCCGCGTCCGACGAGGGTGGGGCCTCGAAGTCGGTTTGCTGGGCAAGGCGTTCCGCGTTTCCGGGTTGGAGGAGGTATGTCAGGTCGACCTCGGGGTTCACGACCACGACCATCGGTCGGTCGACGGGGCGGCGGGCCTGTCGGCAATGGCCCGGTCGGTCGCTAACGTGCTACTGGAGGCGATCGAGGACGGCGGCGTCGAGCCGGCATACGCGGACCTCCCCGGGCGCTATCGCGAGCGCGCGGAGGGATTCGTCGCGAGATACGAGCGTGACGTCGCGTTCAACGGGCTGCGCTACGACGCGGCGGCCGAACGACGCCAGGTCGCGGCCTACGCCGGAGCGATCTCGCCGCCCGAAGGGAGCGAGCGGCTGCCCGCCTGGGCCGACTGTGAGCTCCCCGCGGCGGCCGTCCGGGCGGCGGCGCGCGCGGATCTCGATGGAATCGAACGAGGTGTCTCGCGGGAGGCCCCACGGTGACAAGCCCCGGGTGTGCCCGCTACCCGACCGTCGGTCGAAGGGCTCCGAGCGGTCGCGGGACCCGGCGGCGAGGAGGGCGAACGGCACGGAGGGGTGTTCGGATTGCGGGCACGCGCGGGAGGGCGACATGGAGGTGACCGACGACGAGGTCGCCGGCGTGATCGACCTGTTCGGCGCGCTCACGCCCGCCGAACTCCGGCGGGCGATCGTGGAGCTGGCGTTCAAGCGCGGCGAGGACCCGCCCGAAATCCCTGTCGAGGCCGCCGTTAGCGAGTACCGACTGGTGAGAATCGGCCCCGACGCCGAGGCGAGCGGCGGGGAACGACTCGACGAGGGTGGGACGACGGGGGACGACGCGACCGGGGACGACGAGTCGAAGAGCGAAGCGCCGGACGTCGAGGTGTCGCTGCTGGTTCCCGGTCCCGCCGCGTTCCCGACGCTGCCGGCCGGCGCGGAGGACCTGCCACACATCCTCGCGATAGAGCCCAGAACGATCGATCGCGACGCGCTCGCCACGCGTGTCGAGGAACGCTTCCGCGCCGACGCGGCCCGGGCGGTCGTCAAGGGGGACGACGAGCGAATCGCGACGCTGCTCGACGCGAGCTACGACATCGAGAGCTGGGCGGCGGTCGATCTCGGCGACGCGCGCGAGCGCCTGGACGCGGCATCGGCATCGACATCCACGTCGGCGCCGTCGGACTCCTGAACGGTCCGACGGTGCAGGACCACACGGCGGATCGAGCGCGCGGTAACGGTTCGTACCCGAGCGGTGCGAACGGACCAATTAATAGCACCGGACGCGTTGGGAAGCTATGGACCTCTCGGAGGTGCGCGCACACGATTCAGCCGCCGTCACCGACGAGGAGCGTGAGGCGGCGGTGCTCGTACCCGTGATCGAGCGGCCTGACGGTCCGCATCTGTTGTTCACTAAACGGGCCGATCACCTCGGCGAGCACGCCGGACAGATGAGCTTTCCCGGCGGCGGTCGCGAGCCCTCCGACGCGGACTTGGAAGCAACGGCGCTCCGGGAGGCAAGCGAGGAGATCGGCCTCGAACCGACGGAAGCGGCGATCGTTGGCCGCCTCGACGACATTCGTACGGTGACCCGCTACGGCGTCCGGCCCTTCGTCGTGCGGGTCCCCGACCGGCGCTACGAACCCGACGAACGCGAGGTCGCCGAGATCGCCGTACTTCCGGTCGCCGGGCTCACCGATCGCGCGAACTACGACTCCGAACGCCGGGATCACCCTCACTACGGGAATATTCGATTGTATTTCTTCCGCGTCGACGGTTACACCGTCTGGGGCGCAACGGCGAGAATCCTCGTCCAGTTCCTCGAACTGGCGACCGACTGGGAGATGCCCCCCGAGGCCGATCGCGTCGTCGATCCCGACGCCGACTTCCCAGTGTGAGTGACGATACGACGACGCGACGATACGATAACAGGGCGGCTCAGCCGCTCGGTCACGAAGCGGAGGGGCAGTAGTCAGTGAATGGAGCACGGACGACGGTAGCGAAGCGCGGCGATTGGAAGCGATAGGACTTTGAGCGGGCCGAGAATACCGTATTCTATGGTCGCACAGACGATGGGTCGCGTTCCGCGTCGCTAAGAACTGTTTTCGAGGAGCTATCACGATGGGAGAGAGACATGTTACGTAGCGAGAGCGAAGGCGAACTATCGGGGGCATCGGTCGCGGAGACGGGCCTCGACGGCGTTGCACTCAAGCCGACCGAATGCAACATCACCCGGAGGACGGACCTCGACACCGGGGTCGTCGTGATCGACTACGAGGGACCCGACCACGTACCGAGCGGCGGGACGCTCCGTGCGCTCGCCGACGGGACCTCGGAGGTGCGGGTCACGACGCCGGTGCGTGCCGACGGGTTCGACCCGCTCGGCGACGACTCACTCTTGAATGCTCTCCCCGACGCGACGAAGCGAGTGCTCGTCGCCGGCAACCCGGCGTACCTCGCTGCCGACGAGCGGACACGGCGAATCGCCCCTCGGTTGCGGGCAGCCAGGGACGCCGATCCCGAGGCGTGGGTCGGCACCGAGGGCGTCGAGCGACTCGCGCTCGCCGCCGGGGGTACCCAGTTCGAACTCCTCTCGCGGACGACGGAAGGCGATGTGCGCGCGCTGCGTGCGGCCGGCTTTCCGGGGGAAATCGCGGTCTACGCGCCGACCGTACTGACCGCGGCCGAGGACGAAGTACTCGATGCGGTGGGCGCGTACGTTTCCCGGCGAAAGCCGGTTTCTCGGGCGCTGCCCGGCGGAACGGACGGGACCACGACCGACGGTCGGGCGAGCGGTCGCGCCCGCGAAGTGCTGTCGGCGGCGAGCCGTGATTACGCGCTCTGTGGCACCCGCCAGGACGTCCGCGAGCAGGTCGCCGCCCTCGAAGCGGTGGGTGTCGACCTCGTGATCGGCTATCCGGCGCGAGGCATCGAGGAGTTCCTCGACTGAGAGGATAGTCGAGCGAAGCTCGCGGGGTCATGAAACCCAAAGCGATCGCCGAACCGTCGAAGTCGGTAGCCGCGAGTTGATCGAATCGCCGAACGGGAAACGTAATGATCGGCTTTGTTGCAGAGTTCCCGTATCAGCTTGACCTTTGCAACGCAGCGACGAACTTCTTCAATAGGGCCGCTCGTACGCGGACCGAGTTCGACGAGCGGTCGAGTTTCCCAACAGACCCGACTTTTGCAACAAAGCCGCAACGATCGAAAAATCTATATCGGAGGGTGTTTACTGAGTAATAAATAAGGGTCCCGCGATGGGACGAACCGGTTCGAGATTCGACGATCGCAGGCGTGTCGCGCGCAACGGGGTGCTGGCCGTAGTGGTTTTCGCTGTTCTCGCCGCAGTTATGACGTACAGCGCAGTGTTGCTCGGAGTCTCACGGAGGGCGGCTCTCACGTCGGTTCTCGGCGTCGGTAGCGTGTTCGCAGCGGGTGAGATTCTCAAGTATCTCATCGCTCGCTTCTCGCTTCCGGACGCAGTGTTTCCGCTCGTTGCTGGAGTCGGCTTACTCGTTTTCTGCGTGTGGTTGATCATCGCTGGAGGATCGCTCGTCCTCATCGCCGTCGCAGCGCTCGCCGGCGGCTGGTTCACGTACGACGCATTCGGGTCGCTTCGAGCGACCGGATCCGCTACGACCGACAACTGAGACGGTGTCGGAAAGACTGACGACGATCAGGATCGGGACCGAACCCGCTCGCTACTTCTCGATGATGCTCTCCTCGATCGCCTCGCCGAAGTGCCGCGCTCCCCCCTCGTAGAAGACCAGTACCTCGTCGTCGCGTTCGAGATCGGTGACGGCTTTCCGGCCCTCGCGGGTGGCGACTTTAATGGTTTCTGCGTTCTGTAATAGCGTCTCGATACGGTCGGGAGCCCGCTCTCCGTTCCCCTCGTCGTCCTCGGGACCCCCGTTCCCGGCGGCGTCGGTCGCGTCGACTTCGGCTTCGACGCGGAACATCGGCCGGCGCTCGATCTTCGCCCGGCCGACGATCGCCTCGCGGGTGTCGCCCTCCAAATCGACCACCTGGACTTCGTCGCCGCTTCCCAACTCTGCGAGGTAACTGGTAGTGCCGTCGGGTGCGCGGACGTAGGCGTGGACCGCGCCGGCGTTTACCCTGAACGGTCGGGCGGCGACGTAGGGGGACTGGGCGGTTTCGGCGTGAACGAAAAACAAACCGCGGGACATGCTCCCGACCAACAGCCCCTCGTCGTCGTCGAGCAGCGACCCCGTATCGACACAGACCCGATCCGCGGAGCCGACCCCCTCGACGGCCGTGACGGTCGCCCACGTGAGGTCGAGGCGCTCGCGGGCGGCGTCGTCGCGCGCCTCGACGGTCTTTCTGATCTCGTCGGGGTCCTCGGAGTCGAGTAACACGGCGTCCGCGCCGCTCTCTAGGGTCTCGAAGGCGGTTCGCGCTTCCTCGGCGCTTTCGACGCCGGCGATCAGCGTCGTCTCCTCGCCGATCCGGGCAATGAGGTTTTCGAGGGGGATGATCCGCCAGTCCTCGCCGACGACGATCGTGTACTCGGCCTCGGCGGCGGCTGCCTCGGCGAACCGTTCGTAGTCCGCCGAGAGCACCCGAACGTACGCGCCGTTCACTGCACCGCTGTGACCGCGGAGCGCGGATAGGTCCACGGAACCCGCGAAGTCCGGCGGGAAATCCACCGTCCCGTCGCCCTCGCCTCCCTTCCCGACGACGGTAGCGTCCGGGCCGTCGGCCTCGGTGCCAGCGTTCGCGTCGACCTCGGCGCTAGGGTTCGCGTCGGGGCTGGCGCCGGTATCAATATCCGTGTCGGCGTCGCTCCCGTCGATCATCTCGATACCGGCGTCCGGCGCGTCGCTCCCGCTGCTCTCGGTGTCGGCTACGTCGGCGTTCGATGCGTCGGATGCGTCGACGCTCCGAGAATCCGCCTCGGCGTCGATGAGGTGGCCGTCGTCCTCGCCGTCGAAGGCTGCGACGTTCACCGCGCCGAGTTCACGGACCCGGGCAACGTCGCGCCGATCACAGAGCACCCAGTCGACGCCGGCTTCGAGCCCGGCGGTGATACGCTTCTTCCGTCGTTCCCAGTCGCCGGCGCTATCGTCGGCTTTGAGCCACACCGAGCGTGAATCCGAACGGGTCATACCTGAGGCTCGCCGGGACTCCTCCTAAACGTGGCGAAAGCCCGGTGTGAACCGCGAAACGCACGACTCGGGCGGACGGACCTGCGGCCCCGATCGCGGCGGTCGGTCAGGAGTAGCGGCGGCCGGCGACGACGGTCCCTTCGGGGTCCTCGACGATCACTCGGTCGCCGCTGTTGTCGAGCACGGGATAGAAGAAGCCCGCGTAGATCACCGACCCGCGGCTGTCGCCGCTGCCGGTGTAGACCCGTACCGATTCGCCGGGAGCGAGCGTGTACGGCGAGAAAGTGTACTCCTGGGCGGGCCCGCCGAAGTCGATGACGTGATCGGCGAGGTCGACCGACCCGGAGCCGGCGTTCGTCAATACGACGAACTCCTCGGCCGGAGCGATCCGCGAGATCGTGATGTCGCCGGCGGGGGCCGATGTCGTCGTTGCCGTTGCCGTGGCCGTCGCCGACATCGTTTGCGTTCGCGTGGCGGTCGGCGCACCCGTGGCGGTCGGCGTTGCCGTGGTCGTAGCCGTGTCCGCGGCAGTTGTCGTGTCCGTGGCCGTAGCGATTGGGGTGGTCGTAGTGTTCAGTACTGGCGGCAGCGTCGCGGTCGCCGTGGTGCTGGCCGTCGGCGTTGCGGTCGTCGGGGTCGTGGTAGCGGTCGCGGTCGAGGTGGCCGTCGGCGACGGTGTGGGCGTTGGCGTGGCGGTTGTGGTCGGTGTGGCGGTGGCCGTCGCCGTTGGCGTCCGCGTCGCTGTCGGCGTTGCAGAGGGCGTCGCCGACGCCGTAGTGGTAGTGGCGGTAGCACTCGCGGTCGCCGTCGTCGAGGTCGTAGTCGGTGTCGGCCTTGCGGTCGCGGTGGCCGTCGCCGTCTCGGTCGCGGTCGTCCCGGTTGCGGTCGTCCCGGTGGCGGGAGCGACGGTCGGAGCCGGGGTGGTCTCCTCCACCGGCGCGGAGGCGTTGGCCCCGAGAACGCCGAAGAAGTCGGCGAGAACGAACCCGCCGACACCGACCAGAAAGACGATTCCGACCGCGCCGATGACGAGGACGAGTCGCTGTTCGGTCGTCGTGAGATCGCCGTCGCCGTATCGCGGTTCCCGATCGCCCTCGCTCATCGTCGTCTCGGTTCTTCGTTCGTCCGACCAGTATATGTGTGTTGTCAGTCACCAGAGCCGTGTCGCAACAGCGAACCCCGACTTGGAGGGGTTACTAGACGATTGGACGATCGGTGGAGTTAGCCGTGCGCGGACGGCTCACGATGTCGGGTTCGGCGTGGACAGTACTACCGACACACGAAGTATTATTCCGGCCGCGGTGGAGCGTGTGTCCGACGAACGATCATGCACGTTTCGACCGACGCGAACGGGGAGAACGCGAACACGAACGGAGACGGCGGTGAGCGGCGGTGAGTCCAATGGTCGCGACGACCGTTCTGGCCACTGCTGCCGTTCTCGGCCTGACACACGGCATCGAACCTGATCACGCCGCCGGGATCGCCTCGCTGACGAGCGAAACCGGCGGTTCGAAGCGCTCGGCGCTCGTCGGCGGCTGTTTTGCCGCCGGCCACGTGCTCCTCGTGATCGTCTGGATCGGCGTCGCGTACGTACTTCTGGGCGTGACGTCGTTTCCCGGGACGATCGAACGGTTCGGAACGGTCGTCCTCGGACTCGCGCTGGTGCTATTAAGCGGCGTGCTCGGCATCTCCGGTGTCCGAACGTTCGTTCATAGTCACCGACACGATCACAATGGATTAGCCAATGGCGACCCCGAACGGCATCGCCACCTCCACTTCCACCGTCCGTTCGCGGGCTACGATGGGGAATCGTCGGGTCCCGATCACCCCCACGATCAGCGTCAGGGTCACGGTCACGACCGCGATCGCGGACACGATGACGATCATGACCACGACCACGAACACGGGAGCACGAGTCATAGCCCCGGCCGGGGGCACGACCACGATCACACCACACTCGCGTACCTGAAGGTGGGCGTCGTTGGCGCGTTGTTCACGCTATCGCCGCCGTTGAGCATGCTCGCATTCGTCTCGGTCGTCGTCGGCAACGTCGGCGTCGGCGTCGCGGTCGCCGCCATTGCCGTCTACGCGGCCGCGATCGTCCCGACGATGGCAGCCGTCGGCAGCGGGGTGGGCGCCGTCTTCAGTGTCGCCAGGAAACGAGGCGAACAGGTCCACGCGTTCTTGCAGGTCGGGTCGGCGGCGATCGTGTTCGCCCTCGGCTCGTATTTCCTCTGGCAAGTACTGCCGTCATCGCTCCTGTAGGGCGTCGGCTTCGTACCGACCGTCGTCGCTACAACGTCCGATACGATACCGTCGAAGCCGGCGGTGTCGCCACGCCGATCATGGGACGGTGTTCGTATCGGGTCGAGCCGCCGACCCGCTCGTATGCCGGCCGATCGCCGCTTCGAGCACGTCCTGGAGTTCGGTCGGCGTCGCGGCCTTCTCGACGTAATCGCAGTGTGTGCCGTATTCGTCCATGACGCTCGGCCCGCGGTTCCAGAGCTTGCGTTCTTCGGGGTTGATCCAGATGAGCTGTTGGCTCCGAGCCCTGATCTCGTCGAGTACCCAGGTCGCCGTGTCGTTGAAGTTGTTGCGCGCGTCGCCGAGGACGATTACCGTCGGCTTGTGCCGCAGAGTCTCGCCGTGGTGCTCGTAAAAGTCCTCGAAGGCGTAGCCGAAGTCGCTGTTGTCGTCGATGTCGATCACCGCCCCTCGGAAGACGTCCTCGATGGTCTCGGCGATACCCACGCGTTTGGCCAGATCGGTGATCTCAGCGAGTTCCTTGACGAAGACGAAGTTGTGACACTTGATGAGCGAGTGGTTCTGCAGCGCGTGGAGGAAGTGCAGCATGAACCGGGAGGCGTGTGTCACCGAGTAGCTCACGTCACAGAGCACGACGAGGCGGGGTTTTTCAATCTCGTTGCTCCGAAAGACCGGCTCGAAGGGGACGAAGCCCGTCCGGGCGCTCCGCCTGAGGGTTCGCGAGACGTTCAGCCGCCCGCGATCGGCGTCATTCTGGCGCTTTTTGACCTGCTGGCGAAGCCGGCTCACGAGGTGAGAAATGACCGCTTCCATTTCTGCCTTCTCGGCGGCGTCGAATGCCTCGAACTGGCGTTCTTTCCACTCCTCGATCCGCCCGGCGGCGTCGATGGAGGGAGCCGGCTCGTCGGTAAAGGAGGGCTCGCTCTCGAAGTCCGCGATGGTCTGGGCGACCTCGACCGGCAGGGCGTCGGCGTCGTCCCCGCTCGATTCCGTGGCCATCCGCTCGAAGGCGTCGCCCACGTCGGCTTCCTCGTCGCGGTAGAGCATCCGGATCGGGTCGTGGCTGTGGCCCTCGCCCTCGTGGGTCGGGACGAGCCGTTCGTCGGGGCTTTCGAGCCGGTAACCTCCCTCCTCGTCGTGGTCGTGTGAGTGCCCGCCCCCGCCGCCGATCGCCGCAATCGTCTCGGGCGCGAACAGCTCGTCGAACACCCGATCGAACACGTCGAGATCCGCGGCGCGTTTCGCGAGCGTTGCCCGCAGCGCGCCGCGAAACGCCGCCCGGTCCCGGACGTCGGTCTCGCTCGCCGCCCGGAGCGCGTCGATCGCCTCGCTCGGTGAGACGGTCAGCCCTTCGCGTCGTAGCAGCCGAACGAACACGATCACCAACTCGCCGGTCAGCCTCGTCGCCGGCGTCTCGGCCTCGGCCCCGACTTCGGTCGAGGGATCGGGGTCAGTACTCATGGTCGTGTCCGTGGTCCTGGCTGTGACTTGCGCTTCCATATCCGTGGTCGTGATCGTGGCTGTGACTATGGCCGCCGCCGTCGTCACCGTCGCCCTCGGCGTAGCCGGCGAGCGCGGCCCCACGGTCGGCGTGGTGTTTGATCAGCGCGCCGGCGGTGGTCTCGACGGCTTCCCGGGTGACCGATTCGTAGCCGAGCGTCGCGAGCGTCCGCGCCCAATCGACGGTCTCGCTCACGCCCGGGGTCTTTCTGAGGTCCCGGGTCCGCAGGTCCTGGACGAAGTCGACGATCTCCTCGGCGAGCGAGCGACTCGCCTCGGGGGCCTGGGTCAACACGACGTCGAGTTCGCGTTCGGCGTCGGGGTAGCCGATATGGAGGTACAGACACCGGCGGCGAAGCGCATCGGAGAGCATTCGGGTGTTGTTGCTCGTAATGATCGTGAGCGGCGGGTGGTCGGCGCTGATGATCCCGAGTTCCGGGATCGTGACCTGGTAGTTGTCGAGCGTTTCGAGCAGGAAGGCCTCGAACTCGTCGTCGGCGCGATCGATCTCGTCGATGAGTAGCACCGACGACTGCTCGGCTCGAAGCGCCCGCAGAATAGGCCGTCCGAGCAGGAAGTTCTCCGAGAAGAAGGCCGATTCCTCCGCCGTGATTTCCGAAACGGCCTCGTCGATCGACGCGTTGGCGAAGCGCTCGCCGAGCTGGTCGCGCAACAACTGCGTATAGAGCATCTGCTTGCCGTACTCCCACTCATAGAGCGCCTTCGTCTCGTCGATGCCCTCGTAACACTGCAACCGGTGCAGATCGGTGTCAAGTACGCGTGCAAGCGCGAGCGCGAGGGAGGTCTTCCCCACGCCGGCGGGCCCTTCGAGCAGAATCGGCTTCTCCAGGGCGGCGGCGACCCGCACCGTCGTCGCGATCTCGGGGCTCGCGACGTAGCCCTCGTCGGCGAGTCGCGCCGTGACGTCCTCGTCGGAACTGAACGTACTCATCGCTATGCGCACCGGCCGTGGCGCGCATAAATCCTCGTGTTCGTTCCTGATATTTCAGTCCCATCGGCTTTCGACGAACCGGCGAAAGCGAGCACTGCTGATCGTCGCCCGATGACAGCAGGGGGTCGCCGATCGCCGATCGCCGATCGCCGTCTCCCACAGAGGTAATACCACGAGCGCCGATATCCTCACCGTGATCGAACCCGATCTCGACGGCCGGACGGCGCTCGTCACCGGCAGCGCGAAGGGCGTCGGCCGCGAACTCCTCCTCGCGCTGGCCGAGCGCGGCGCGAGCGTCGCCGTCCATTACCGATCGAGCGACGACGAAGCCGAAACCGTCGCCGAGCGCGCCCGCGAGGCGATCGACGACCGAGAGGCAAACAGCGGAGACCGGACCGGGACCGGAGTCGGAGACGAGGAGCGGAACACGGAAGCCGAAACCGGCGCGTCGGTGACCATCGTGCAGGGCGACGTGACCGATCCCGACGAGGTGGACGAGATGTTCGACGCCGCGGAAGCCGAGGTGGGCACGATCGACGTCCTCGTCAACAACGTCGGAGCCTTCGCACCGACCCACTGGGAGGAGTTGGACTTCGAGACGTGGAACACCGTCTGGGAGACGAACTTCAATGGCACCTACCTCTGTTCGAAGCGAGTCCTGCCCGGGATGCGCGAGGGGGGGTACGGCCGGATCGTCAACGTCGGCTATGCGTCGAGCGATCGCCACCTCGTCGCGCCGACGAACTTCCCGTACTTCGCCGCGAAGACCGGTGTCCTGATGTTCACCCGAATGCTCGCCGCCGACACGACCGAGGACGGCATCACGGCAAACGCCATCAGCCCCTACGTCGTCGAGAACTCCGAAGTCGTCCCCAACGACCTGCCGCGGGGCCGACCCGCGAGCTTCGACGACATGGCCCAGGCGATGCTGTTTTTCCTCGACGAGGGAAGCGCGTACCTGAGCGGGCAGAACGTCGCGGTCGACGG
>PXRY01000106.1:20705-26786 GCA_003022925.1 Halobacteriales archaeon QS_8_65_32
GGGTTGGGGTACGCCGATCGAGCGCTTGCGCTCTGTCTCGCGGGCGCGATCGTCCCCGATCTGATCGACAAGCCGCTGCTCGCGCTGGGGGTCGTCCCCGTCTCCCACAGCGTTGGCCACTCGGTATTAGTGGTCGCTGGCCTCGCCGTCGCCGTGCTCGCCGTCCCGCGGCTTCGACGCGCCGCTCGTCGTCGGGTGGGCCGGATACGTCGGCGCGGACCTGATCGTCGCCTACCCGAAATTCGTCGTGAACTACGCCTGGCCGATTCTGGACGTGCGACCGACGCCCGACGACCCCCTGCTCGCCTATTGGCTGGAGTACGCCGCCGGCCCGCTGGGACTTCTCGAAGCATCGCTCGTCGTCGCTGCGGTCGTCGTGCTCTACACCCGACCCGATCGACGGAACCCCTCCGAAACGGATGCCGCGACTGACCGCGAGCAACGACGGAGGAAATCGGCTCACTCTCGGGAGCCAAGCCTACCGTCGTCGGAGGGTTCGGCGGACAATAACCGTAGAGGCGGTCGATCGAAACGACCGCGAACCCATCGGAAGGGTGATACGATATCCCGTGTTACGATACCGCATGGTATCAGCGACGGCGAACGAGGAAGCGATCCGGACCGATACGTTAGGGGGACTGCACTGGCTCGCGATCCTTCTCGCGGCCGTGAGCGGCGCGATCCACCTCTTTTTGGGTGTGTCCGCCTTCGTCGGGTCGGTCATCCCGCCGGCGCTCGGGATTCCCTTTCTGCTCGCGGGGCTGGGTTTCCTCGGGGCGATCGCGCTCGTTTTCGTCGGGTGGCGTCGTCCGCTGGTCTATCTCGCCGGCATCCCCTACACCGCCGTTCAGATCGTCCTGTGGTATCAGTTCAATTACGCCGGCACGGGCCGGGCGGTCACCGGAGCCGGTCCGATCGAGGTCGCCGATAAGGTAGCACAGGTCGTCCTGATCCTCGTACTCATTGACCTATACCTCCGCGCGCGGTGAGCCGGTAGCGGGGGAGTTCCCGACCGGACGCGGCGCTCGCGGCCGGTCTCCGATCCGACCTGGAGGGGCTTGCCGGTCAGTCGTCTTCGAGCGCGTCGATGGCGATGGCGGCTGCGAGGATCGCCTCGCGAGGTACGTCGCCGGTGTCCACCACTTCGATCGTAAAGCTGTCCCGCACGGACAGTTTCTCCTCGATCGTTCCGATACGGGAGCCGTCCGGCCCGGAAATCGAATAGGAGTGGGGGAGCAGTCCCAGAACGCCGACGTACTCCTTCGCCGCCATGACGAACGACGACTCCGATTCGATCGTTGCGAGCAGCCTGCCGTCCGGGCTCCGGATACGATAGACGTGTTTGAACAGGGTATAGGCCTTCTCGATGACCGCGAAGGCATCGCCGGAGGCCTCGTCTATCAAGCTGTAGTTGCCCGCCACGTCGAAGACGTTTCGCGCTTTGAGCCGGAAGACGACGTTCCCGTCGGGGTCGCTGAACGGTAGTTCTTCCTTGAGCCGGAAGCGCTTCTTCCTGCCTCTGAGCACCGTCTCGCCCGCATCGTCCTCGACGCGATACTTCGAACGGATCAACGACTGTTTGACGACGTAGCGGTCGCTCGTGAGATCGAGACCACCGATGACGTCGCGGTTCGTGCGAGTAGCCATGTCGTGTCCATCGAGCGTTCGACCGGTAAAACCGAATCGGTCCCCGCGTGCCGAACGGTCGCGGTCCTATCGGGTCCAGCCGTCGCTCGCTGCCGTCCGTCGTCGGCCGTTTCGTTCGGGTTCGAACCGGTGAAAACGGCCACGGACCGACAGGGTTTCACCCCTCCCGAGTCGAGCGAAAACCGATGAGCCGGGACCACATCGAGGTCAGGGGGGCCGCAGAACACAACTTGAAAGACCTCGACGTCACTGTTCCTCGCGAGGAGTTCACCGTCGTGACAGGACTTTCGGGATCGGGCAAGTCCTCGCTGGCGTTCGAGACGATCTACGCCGAGGGCCAGCGGCGCTACATCGAGTCGCTGTCGGCCTATGCCAGAAATTTCCTCGGCCAGATGGACAAGCCACAGGTCGAGTCGGTCGAGGGCCTCTCGCCCGCGATCTCGATCGATCAGAAGAACGCCGCGAACAACCCTCGTTCGACGGTGGGCACCGTTACCGAACTGCACGACTACCTCCGCCTGCTCTACGCCCGCGTCGGAACGCCCCACTGTCCCGAGTGCGGTCGGGAGGTCGGCGAGCAGTCGGCCCAGCAGATGGTTCGCCGGGTGTTAGAACTGCCCGCAGACACTAGGGCAAAGATCGCCGCGCCGGTCGTCCGCGACCAGAAAGGCGCGTTCGAGGACTTGTTCGACGACCTCGTGAGCGAGGGCTATTCGAGAATCGAGGTCGACGGCGAGAGCTACGACTTGGCGCTCGATCGCCCCGAGCTGGACGAGAACTACGTCCACACGATCGACGTGATCGTCGATCGCGTCGAGATTTCCGAAGACGCCCGCTCGCGGATCACCGATTCGGTCGAGACCGCCGTCGAGGAGGCAGAGGGATTGTTGAAGGTGATTCTCCCCGACCCGCCAGAAGGGATCGACATCGGCACCGAAGCCCGCCGGACGGGCGACCTGGGCCGCGACGACGGAAGCGGGAACACCGGTGGCGGGAACACCGAGGCCGATAGCGACACCGACGCCGAAGCCACTAGTGAGGGCGAGAGCGGCGGCGAGAACGGAACGACGGACCGACTCGTCGTCGAGTTCTCCGAGGAACTGGCCTGTGTGCACTGCGGGATCGATATCTCCGAGATCGAGACTCGATCCTTCTCGTTCAACAGCCCCCACGGCGCATGCCCCGAATGTGAAGGCCTCGGTGAGACCAAGGAGATCGACAAAGGCCTCGTGGTCACGGACCCGACGAAACCCCTGAAGGACGTCTTCGAGCCCTGGAGCTACCGCCGATCGTATTATCGTACTCGCCTCGACGCTGTCGCCGCGCATTTCGGCGTCTCGGTCGAGACGCCCTTCGACCAGCTCGGTCCCGAGGTTCAGGAGGCGTTCCTCTACGGCACGAACGAGAAGGTCCGCTTCGAGCGCCGCACCCAGAACGGGACGCGACGTAAGGACAAACGCTTCGAGGGGGTGATCCCCAACTTGGAACGTCGGTACGTCGAGACTGACTCCAAAGGGACCAGAAATCACATCGAGGAGTACATGGCGACGACGACGTGTCCGGCGTGTGACGGTACCCGTCTCAAGCCTGCGAGCCGTGCCGTCCTGGTCGACGACACGGCCATCACCGAAGTCAGTCGTTCGAGTATCGGCGACGCCCTCGCGCACTTCGAGGGCCTGGAAGCCGACCTCACCGAACGCGAGCGGACGATCGGCGAGGAGATCCTAAAGGAGATCCGCGCCCGGCTCGGGTTCATGTGCGAAGTGGGGCTCGAGTACCTCACGCTCGACCGCGAGGCCGCGACGCTCTCGGGCGGCGAGTCCCAGCGAATCCGGCTCGCCACCCAGATCGGTTCCGGACTCGTCGGGGTGCTCTACGTGCTCGACGAACCTTCTATTGGACTTCACCAGCGCGACAACGATCGCCTGCTCGACACCCTCTGTGAGCTCCGGGACCTCGGCAACACCCTGTTAGTCGTCGAACACGACACCGAGACGATGCGCCGGGCCGATACGGTCGTCGATATGGGCCCCGGCCCCGGGAAACGCGGCGGCGAGGTGGTGGCACAGGGCGGCGTCGAGGAGGTGATGGCCGCCGACGAGTCGATCACCGGCGACTACCTCGCGGGCAGGAGGCGTATCCCGGTGCCCGAGACGCGTCGGGCGTCGAACGAGGACCTCGCCGTACGTGGAGCCCGCCAGCACAACCTGAAGGACCTCGACGTCCCGTTCCCGCTCGGCACCTTCGTTGCGATCACCGGGGTGTCGGGTTCGGGGAAATCAACGCTGATGCATGACGTCCTGTACAAGAGCCTTGTCCGGCGAATGAACGATAACCGTAGTGTGGATCCGGGCGATCACGACGGGATCGAGGGCATCGAGGACATCGAGACCGTCCGCCTCATCGACCAATCGCCGATCGGCCGGACCCCCCGCTCGAACCCGGCGACTTACACCGGCGTGTTCGATTACATCCGCGAGTCCTTCGCCGAGACGAAACTCGCCCAGCAGCGTGGCTACGAACGCGGCCGATTTTCCTTTAATGTCAAGGGCGGCAGGTGCGAGGCCTGTGGCGGTCAGGGCACCGTGAAGATCGAGATGAACTTCCTGTCGGACGTCTACGTGCCTTGCGAGGAGTGTGGCGGCTCGCGGTACAACGACGAGACCCTCGATATCACCTATCGCGGCGCGACGATCGCCGACGTGCTCGCCATGTCGGTCGAGGAGGCCTATGACTTCTTCGAGCACGACACCCGGATCAAACGCCGACTGCAGTTGCTCAAGGACGTCGGCCTCGATTACATGAACCTCGGTCAGCCCTCGACCACCCTTTCAGGGGGCGAGGCCCAGCGGGTGAAACTCGCCGAGGAACTCGGCAAGAAACAGAGTGGCGATACGCTCTACCTGCTCGACGAGCCGACCACGGGACTGCACTCGGCGGACGAACGGAAACTCATCGACGTGCTCCAGCGTCTCGTGGACAATGGCAACACGGTCGTCGTGGTCGAACACGAACTCGACCTCGTGAAAAACGCCGATCACGTGATCGATCTCGGGCCCGAGGGCGGCGAGAACGGCGGTGAGGTCGTCGCCGCCGGCACTCCCGAGGAACTCGCGCACATCGAGGACTCGCACACCGGCCAGTACTTGCGCGACCTGCTGCCGGACATCGACTTGGAGGGCCCGCGTGCGGACCGCCGGACACCGACACCCGCGGCGAGCGACGACTGATCAGTCAGGGCTTCGGTCGTCGTCGGTGCCGACGCTACCAGCGTAACTACTATATTCTATGGGATCAGGACCCATAGTAGCCGAGAATGGGCGACGAGATATTCCGCGACGACCATACCTTCGCGGACGATTCCTCACGCGTCGTCCTCTTCGCGTATCGGAACGAGTCGTATCCCGAGGGAGTCTGCTACCGGATGCAATACTACGACACCGATACCGGCGAAACGTTGCTTCGATACGACAACGACACGAAGACGCCGAGATCGGCTGGCACCACCGACACGCTCGTGAGGAACGGAGCGGCATCGAGTTCGCGGACATACGGACACACAAGAACCGCTTTCTCGACGAGCTAGAGGCGATCCATGACGAACGAACGCGAGACTGACCCCGACGACGAGCGATTCGACGAGGAGGAGTATCCGGCGACGCTACGGATCGTCGTCCGGCCCGACGACCGCGCGCTCGACGGGATGCGCGAGCGGGCCGACCGATGGATCGACGGCGAAGCGGTTGCCCACATCGTCTCGTTCGGGGAGACGAGCGCCCTCCGACAGCTACTAACCGATCGCCGGGTGGAACTGCTCCGGAGCGTCATGGCCGACCGGCCGGCCAGCATCAGCGCGCTTTCCGACCGATTGGAACGGGACTACCGCGACGTGTACGACGACCTCGATCTGCTTGCCGACTACGATATCGTCCGGTTTCGGACGGACGGTCGGGCGAAACAATCATACGTTTCCTACGAAGAAATCGAGTTCAGCGGGACGATCACCGCCGACCGTCCCGCCGCTTGAACGGAGCCATTCATCGAACTGTCGACACACCGACTCAGCCCGACGATCAGCTCGTCCCCAGCGTCCACGCTCCGTCCGCCTGGATGTTGAGATACGAGACGCCGTCGATTCGTACGGTCGTCGACCCGTCGAACGATCCGACCTCGTTGAACACGACGTTCCCAAAGGTGTCCGGATCGAGCGGGACAGCTTCGACGATAAAATTTGAATTCCCGTCGTGAGACCCTTCGAACTGCACGGCTCCATCGAACTCGAACGGACTGATATACGTGGTTCCCTCACCGCTCTCGTCGATCGGGAGCGACCCTGTGGACGGGTTTACAGGCTGTTGGAGCGTGATCGACCACTCGCCGTCAGCGTCCACATTGAGCGCGTACGTGCCCGCTTCGGCCACGCTGCGGACCTGG
>PXRY01000107.1 GCA_003022925.1 Halobacteriales archaeon QS_8_65_32
TGCTCTATTGATCAAGTATCCTCCACCGGATGAGCGCTCCTGATCCCCTTGGCAAAGCCTCAATCCCTCCTCACACCTTGGGGTTTCACGCGAACAGAAATCGATCCCTGAGATTGCCCACATATCGATCCGTTCCGTGTGAACATTTGGGGTCTCCGACCTCTCTGTTTCGGGTGGCCGACCCGAAACGTCAGAAGAAGCCACGCGAGATGCCCCGCTGCTCGCGTTCGGCGTCGTTCGGCTCGTACAGCGGCCTGACGCCCCAGTACGTGCGCGCCGGGTCGCGACCCCGGAGGTTGGGGAGCATCGATGCGCACTCTTCGATCACGCGCTCGACCTCCCAATCGGCGCGATCGTAGGCCTCGGGGTCGTTGACCGGCACGCTCGTCGTGCCGAGAACGACCTGGTCCTCGTGGGGAATGACGATGTCGCCGTCGTCGGGCTCGCGACACCGGTTGAGCACGCGATCGAGCCCGTCGACGTCGATCGCGACCATCACGCCCTTGGCTGGTTGCATCTCGATGTCGAGGCCGGCCAATTCCCCGAGGCGGCCGGCCCACGCGCCCGTCGCGTTCACTACGTGCTCGGCGTCGATCCGTTCCTCGTTACCGCCGCTCGCGCTCGTTCCGCCGACCGATGTGTCCTCGATCGTCGCGCCGGTCACCCGATCGCCGTCGGTGTGAATATCGGTGACGCCGACGTGCGGACGGATCGTCGCGCCGCACGCATGGGCGCTGGCGGCGGTCGCGGCGACGAGCCGCGAGGGGTAGATCGATCCATCGGGGACTTCCATGACCCGCTCGACCGCAGCGGAGAGCGCCGGCACCGTCCGCCGGGCGGCGTCGCCCGAGCGGACCTCGGCGTCGATGCCGACCTTGCGACACGCCTCGAGCTTTTCGTCGAAGTACGCCGGGTCGTCCCCGGCGACCTGGACGAAATAGCCGCCCGAATCGCGGATGCATTCGCCGGCGATATCTTTTAGAATCCGGTTCTCGGGCACACACTCGCGGGCCCCCTCGGGATCGGATTCGGCGTATCGCGCGCCGCTGTGGAGCAGGCCGTGCGAGCGCCCGCTCGTGCCCTGGCCCAGCCCGTTTCGTTCGACGAGCGTGACCGAAACGCCGCGCATCGCCAGGTCCCGGGCGATCCCGACGCCGGTGCCCCCGCCGCCGATCACGAGCACGTCGGTCTCGGCATCAGTCACAGTCACGGTCACCGTACTCCCATTGCCGTCACGGACGGTCGTCCCCTTCGTCCCGTGTCCGCAACGAACTCCGAGCCGGCGGACTCCAGTCTATCGACCCGCGACGTTTGGGCGATCATGAACACTCCAAACTACCGGACGGAAGCGGAAAACTCCCCCGACGGACGGTCGATTTGGGGGCTGACGAGACGAGGGGACGAAGGGCGTTAGAAGAACGAAGCGACGATGGGTCTCGCGTTCGGCGCTCGGTCGGTCAGTTCACGAGCGCGGCTTCGAGGACTTCCAACGGGTGGCGGATCTCGTAGCCGGTGCCGTGGCCCATCTGCATCGCACAGGTCGGACACTCGGTGAGGCCGGTGTCGCCTTCGGCGTCGCGCATGTGCTCGAACATGTCTTCGCCGATCTGCATCGACTTGTCGTACTTTTCGGTCTTCCAGCCGTAGGTCCCCGAGATGCCCGAACACGAGTCGCCGACGTCCTCGATCTCGAAGCCCTCGGCCTCGCTCAACAACTCGACCGCCTGTGTCGAGATACCTTGATTCCTGGCGTGACACGGCGCGTGATAGGCGAGATCCGGGAACTCAACGTCCTTGACGTCGCGCAGTTCGCCTTCTAAGTCCTCGTGGATGCGGAGGTATTCGAGCGCTTCGTAGGTATGCACCGAGACTTTTTCAGTCTCTTCGAAGTCGAACAGTTCGGGGTACTCCTGACGGAGCGCCATTGAACACGACGTACACGAGGCGATGACGTCGTACCCCCGATCGATGAAGTCGCCCAAGTTGGTGACGTTGACCTCCGCGGCCCGGCGCGCGTCCCGGAGCATGCCGTTCGCGAACATCGGCGTGCCCGAACACCGCTGGGTCGGCACCCGGATCTCGTAGCCGAAACGCTCGTACACCCGAACCATCGCTTTGGCGACCTCCGGCGTATTGTAATTCGAGTAGTCGCCGTGGAAGTACGCGACCCGTTTGTCCGCACTCTCGACTTTCGGGCCGCCGCGCTCGCGCCACCACTCCCGAAAGGTCTGGTCGGCGAACTCCGGGAAGTCGCGTTCACCCGTGATCCCGAGGAGGCGATCGTTCACTTCCTTCGTGATTCGATTACTCATCACGAAGTTCGTCAGCCGCGGGAATTTGCTGCCGAGGCCGGCCATCGTCCCGTAGTTCGACAGCACCCGGTTACGAACGAACTCGATCGATAGCTCAGCAGGGATGTCGCCGAGGTACGACAGCGCCTCGCGGTACTCGCCGTCGGCGATCGCGTCCTCCGCGTTCCATAACGAGGGAGCTAACCCCTCGACGTACTCCCCGCGGGCAGTGTTGTGCATTTGGGAGAGGGGCACCGAGGACGGACAGGCGTTGTCACACCGCATGCAGTTCGAGCAGTCGGTGATCGAGGGATCGATGTCGTGGTCGTCGCCCCGTTTGAGACGCCACTGCTCGGGGCCCTGGAATTTAGGGCCGGGGAACTCGTCGTCGACCTCAGCGACCGGACACGAGGTATCGCACGTCGAACACTTGTAGCAGTCGTCCGCGCCCGACCGCAGATCCATGTCGATCGCGTCGTCGAAGGCCTCTACGGGGTCGGATTCGAACTCGGACTCGGACTGGGCAGTGCCGTACTCGTCGGGTGTCGGCTCTGACTCCGATTCTGGTTTGCTCATTGAATCGAAAGGATGTCTATCGTCGGTGTCGTCGTTGGGTCGGTCGTCGTCGCGGTTCTCTCGCGGTCGTCACTACTCTCGGAACGCGGCCGAGCGCCGCGTCGGAAGATCGGGTTCACGCCGACTCCCCCGCGGCTCTGCCGGCGGCGTATCCGGTCGAAATCGAGACGCCGCTGCCGGATTTTTCCGCCGCCAGATCGTACCCTCCTAAGACGCTGCCGGCGGCTCGGAGGTTCTCGAACTCGGGCTCGTCCCCTTCGTCCAGCGGCCGGAGGTCCCGATCGACGTGCACGCCGAAGCGCGCGAAGGGGTGGTCGTCGAACGCATCGTCGTAAAACCATTCGTAGCGGTTCTCGGGATGGGGAACGTGGCAGTCGAAGATCGGCTCGGAGACGCCCTCGCGATTCGATTTCACCCCTTTGCCTACTAACCCCCCCGAAGCGAGCACCACCTGCTCGGCCTCGAAGGGGACATGCCGGCCGTTCCGGTCAGTGTAGACGGTCGTCACTCGACCGCCGTCGGCGTCGAAACCCACCGCGGGGTTGCCCGTCGTAAGCCGAACCCCCCGTTCGTCGAGCGCCCCGTCGAGCCGGTCTTCGAGTCGAAGTCCTGGCAGGCTCGGTGGGCCCATCGGGACCTCGAAGACGTCGACTCCCAGCGCGGTTTCTATCGTGCCCCTGATCTCCTCGGGGTAGTCGTCGCCGAGCAGCGCCGGAAAGCCGACCCGCTCTGCGCCGTCGAGGTGGGCTTTCACCGATTCGACGAGCGCCGCCCGGGTGTTCGAGGGTCCCTCGTCGGCGGGTTCGTCCCGGTCGAGCGCCCGCGCGAAGCGCATCGCCGTCGCGTCCGCACGGAATCGCTTCGGGAACTCGACTGTCACCCCACGCACGTCGAAGGGCACCCCCGCCGCCCGGAGGTGGTCGGCCACGAGCGGCGCGTCGAACGCCGAAAGCGCCTCGAACCCGATCAAGAGGGTGTCCCGGGGATCGCTCGCGAGGCCCGCCGCCGTGGTCACCGGGTACCGCGCCGTTGGTTTCACCGTCCCGCCGTAGGTGGGGACCAGCGCATTGCGGTCGGTGTGATGTCCCAGGTAGGTCTCGCCGACCGCCTCGTCGAACAAGTCGAATCCCGCCCGGATCGCTTCGGTACCGACGCGCTCGTAGGGGTGGCCTTCGGGAAGCGTCGCGATCGCGTCGAACGGGTCGGAAACGAGGTCGCCGTTCGGCGTATAGCCCAACAGATCGATGAGTCCGCTCGCGTTCCGAAGGGTGCTTTTCTTATAGGAGAGCAGTCGCACTCTCGCGCCCTGCTCGGCGGCCGCGAGCGCGCTCGTCATTCCCGCGAGCCCGCCGCCGATCACGAGCACGTCGTCACTGATCGCCACGCGTCCCTCCTGCAGCGTCGTCCCCACCGTCCCCACTGCTCACGCTCTCATCGGTCACGCTCTCGTTGGATACGCCACCATCGGGCACGCCGCCGTCGGCGGTCGCCCGCGTCGACCCGTCCGCGTCCACCGCGGGCCCGGGGCCGGCGTCGAAGTCGGCGTATTCGACCGCCGAACTACCCTTCGCCGGGTCGCGGTCGCGGTTCATCGTCGTCGCGTGCAGCGCGTGATTGAGCATCGCCTGGGAGAGTTGCTCGCCCCACAGCGCGTGGCGCTGACCCTTCCAGCGTTCCTGATACAGCTCGTCGAGTGACTCGCGCACGACGCTCTCGTCGTGGGTCGGATACAACTCGGAAGCCATCCGGTGACAACAGAATCCCCCCTGGCAGTTACCCATCGACGCCCGAGTTCGGAGCCGAACGGCATTGAGGTCCGTGCCTGACCCCCCGATCGCGTCGCGTAACTCCGCGCGGGTCACCGCCTCGCAGGTACAGATCACCGGGTTCGGTTCGCCGGTCTTCAGGACTTCGTCGGCCTTCGAGCCGAGGCGCTGGACGCTTCGCTTGCCGATCGGCGACCGGAGGCCGAACTCGTCCATGTAATCGCGAAGCACGGAGAAGTCCTCGCTGCCGGGAAGCGCCTCCTCGGCGGTTTCACAGCGCGTCGAGACGCCGAGTTGCTCGCAGACGTGATCGGAAATCTTCTCGGCCATCAGCCGGTAGGTGGTGAACTTCCCGCCAACGATGCTCGTCATGCCTCCCAGGTCGTCGCGTTCGTCGTGATCGAGCAAGAAGAACTGCCGGCTGATATCGGTGGGATCGGTCGTGCCGGTATCGGGCGGCTCGTAGAGCGGCCGGACGCCCCAATAGGATCGAATGGTCCGGGCGTCCTCTAACATGGGGACCAGTTGGCTGAGTTCGTCGATCATCAGGTCGACCTCCCACTGTTCTTCGGGGTAGTCGTCGGGGTCGTCGACCTCCTCGTCGGTCGTCCCCAGAATACAGGTCGTCTCATGGGGAACGACGATGTCGGCGTCGCCTTTCGGCTTGCAGCGGTTGACGACCGTATCTACCTGCCGGACGTTCATGATCGTCATCACGCCCTTCGAGGGTCTGACCTCGATGTCGAGGCCGGCCATTTCGCCGACGTGGCCGGCCCACGCGCCCGTCGCATTGACGACGTAGTCGGCCCGGATCTCTTCGGTCTCGCCTTCCTTGCCGTGGACCCGTTTACCGGGTCCGGACTCGTGGCGCACTTTCACCCCGACCACCGCATCGTCTTCGACGACGAGGTCGGTGACCGGCGCGTGGGTTTCGATCCGTCCCCCGTGACGGTCGGCGTCGGCGGCGTTCGCGACACACAATCGGAAGGGATCGATCGCGCCGTCGGGCACCCAGATGGCCTTTTCGACCTCGGGCGAGAGGTGTGGTTCCAACTCGCGGGCTTCCTCGCCGGAGAGGACTTCGGCGGGGATGTTACAGTCCCGACAGCCCTGTAACTTCTCCTGGAAGTACTCCTCTTCGTCCGCGGGGAGTTTCGCGAACAGCCCGCCGGTCATCTCGACGCAGTGGCTCGCGATCCGATCGAGGACTCTGGTCTCCTGAATGCACTCCTTGGCGCTTTCCTGGTCGGCAACGGCGTAGCGACCGCCGGAGTGAAGCAATCCGTGCATCCGGCCGGTCGTCCCGTGGGTCAGATTCCCCCGCTCGACGAGCGTGACCGAAATCCCGCGCATCGCCAGGTCGCGGGCGATGCCACACCCCGTCGACCCGCCGCCGATCACGACGACGCCGGTCCGGGAGTGGTGGTCGGTGTGAGAAGACATGACGGCCGACCTACCGGCCGATCGGACTTTACTCTACCGCCGAGTGAATCGGTAGCGTTCGGTTCGAAAGTCCCGAGAAAGCGAGCCAACGGGACCGTTTCGAAAGCCCCCGGGCGGTCGGCTCCCGCGGCTCGTTGCGCTCCTCGACTCGCTCCGCTCGCCTCCGGTGCTTACTTCGCCGGGGTTCGCCGATCGCACCGGCCCCTTTCAGTTCCACCCGCGACGGGTTTCGTCGACGCCCGTGCTCGACTGAACGCCGTTAGTCGGTCGCTGATGTCGCTGACGCCTGGTTGCCGGGGATCGTCGAATCTCCGGCCGTCCTCACTCCTCAAAGAAGACGTCCAATAACTTGCGGTGGGCCGCCCGGAGGTGCTGGTGGAAGGTCGGCGAGGCGATGTCCATCGTTGCTGCGACCTCCTCGGCGCTCGACGTCCGAGGCCACTCGAAGTAACCGGTGTGGTAGGCGGCTTCGAGCGCCGCCTGCTGGCGATCGGTGAGCGCCGCCGTGACGGTCTCGTAAAATTCCCGCGTCGTGCGCCGCTCGCGCTCGACCTCGCGTTTCGCGAGCAACTCCGACCCCGGGAACAGTGCCCTGACTCCTTCGACGACCGTCCGGACGTCGGTGTCGGGCGCGACCTCCGCAACGATCCGTGCCTCGCCGTTCTCGGCGCGGGCGCGTTTGACCCGTGCGCCCTGACTTAACAGCGACCGGGTGATCGACGCGCTGCTCACCCGGAACTCGATTCGACTCTCGTCGTCTCGCTCGCTGACCAGCCGCCCCTCGATACCGGGGGTTTCGGCGGCGAGTGCGAGGACCGCCTCGGCCGGTGCGCCTTCGACCCGCATGTAGTACAGATCGGCCTCCTCGTCGGAGGGGACGATCCCTTCGAGCGAGATCGTCGCTCCCAGCCGGCCCGAAGCGTCGATGAAAAACGACTCGGCCGACTCGCTTTCGAATTCGAGTTCGATCACTCGATCGGTAAACAACAGTCGCTTCGATTGGACAGCGTTGATCGCATAGGCGATCGTCTCGCCGAGTTCGCCGAGCACGTCACGTTCCTCGGCGCTGAACCCGTCGGACCGTTCGGCGTAGAGATTCAAGACGCCGTAGAGCACGTCGTCGTAGACGAGCGGCACGGCCGCCGACGACCGAAACCCGCGTTCGGCCGCCGCCTCGCGCCAGAACTCGACGTCGGGATCGGTCGCGATGTCCCTAACGGTCTGGACCTCCCGCGAGCGGATCGCCCGGCCGGTCGGCCCGCCGCCGGTCCCCTCCTCGTCGACCGCGATCGAAATTTCCTCGACGGACGCCTCGCCGTTCCCGGCCCAGGCGCGCGCCCCGAGCGTGCCACCGGTGGGGTGAGGTTCGCTGATCCAGGCGAAGGCGTACACCGCCGAATCGGCGAGGCGCTCACAGACCGTGCGTTCGATGCCCTCGCGGGTCACCGCGCCGACGAGCGCCCGGTTCGTCCGCCGGATGATCGCGTTGATCCGGTCGAGGCGCTCGAGGTCCCGGCGCTTTTGTTCCAGTTCGCGCTCGCGCTCGCGGCGTTCGGTGACGTCCCGGAAGATACCCTGGATAACCGAGCGATCGCCGAGTCGTGCTCGGCTTGCGCTGATTTCGACCGGCACCTCCTCGCCGTCGCTACGGCACACAGCGAGGTCCTCGCTGTACGCCTGTAGACCGCCGCTGTCCGCGTGATCTTCGAGTATCTGCCGGTACCGTTCGGCCTCTCCCGGCGGGTGTAGCTCCGTCTGGTGCAACCCGACGATCTCCTCGTGCGAGCGCCCGAGCAACGATTCGGCGGCCCGGTTCGCGTCGATCACCTCGCCGGTTTCGGCGTCGGCGACGACGATCGCGTCAGGGGCGGCTTCGACGAGCGCTCGGTATCGCTCCCGGCTGACCTCGTGCCGGGAACGCGCTTCGACCCGCTCGGTGATCTCCCGAGCGCTGCCGGCCATCGCAACGACCTCACCGTCCCCGTTCGTGATCGCCGCACCATTGAACTCGAAGGGAATCGCCTCGCCGGATTTCGTGATCATCTCGGTTTCGGCCGCCTCGGTCCCGCCGTTCTCGAACACCGCCTCCGCCCTCCGCGACACGGCGTCGCGATCCTCCTTCGGGACGAACTCCAGGGGGTGCATTCGTGCGATCTCGGCGTCGGTGTAGCCCGAAACCTCACACAGCCGGTCGTTCCACCGCAGGAGCGTCCACCCTTCGTCGATCACGTAGAGCACGTCCGGGATCGTGTCGAACACGCCGCCGAGTGCGGTATCGTCGTCCGGTCGCCCCCGGTGCTCCCGGTGCTCGCGTTCGTCCGGCGTCGAATCCCGGTTCGAGTTCGAGTCCACCTGCCCGTTATCCGTGTCCGTTCGGTCGGTCGGGTTAGTCATGTGTCCTAATACCCGCGAGTGATGCCCCGTCGGGAACGCCCGATATAAAGGGTTCCGAGCGTTTCGCCCGGTTTCGCCCCGTTTCACGCGCCGCCCCGGCGTCGAGCGGCCCGTCAGTCGCGGGCCCGCGGTCGACGTGCGATCGGACCGCCGACGACCGGACGAACACGTCCCTTTTGCCGGTGGCCCGCGTACGCGAGCCATGGGCAAGGTCTGTATCGGACTTCGGGGGTGGCGCTTCGACGAGGAAGCCGTCTTCGACCGGGAGGGAGCCTTCCGGCCGATGGACGAGATGCCCGAGGAGACCAGCACCCGGCTCTCGCGGCTGACGGCGCTCGTCAACCGGCCGTGTGACGCCTGCTGGCTGATCCACGGCGACGAGGAAGTAGAACGCTGTAACCCCGCGGCGGTCGTCTACGGCGAGCCGATGGCCGAAGTCCTGCTCTGTGACGACCACGAACCCGACTTCGTCTATTGGTTTCGCGAAGCGGGCGGCAGCGAGTACCGCGGCACCGACGACGTAGAGGACGCCTTCCACGAGTGGTTCGCCGACGGCGGCCGCGCTCCCGGGGGGTACGCCGGTCTCAGCCACGTCGATACCGACCCCGACGAACTCCCCGATCCCGAGGCGGTCTTGGAGGCCGCCGGCGACGCCCGCGAACGGCCTGCCGACGGCCGGATCGAGGTCGAGGATGCGAACAGCGATACCGGCGCTGCCGACCCGGAGGCCGAACCGACCGAGGCCGACGCCGAGGACGTCGAGGACCTCGACCTCTCGCGCGAATACCCTCGATGACCGAGGCTCCGGACGACCGGCCGTCCGACGATCGAAGCGTCGATAACGGGGCCGGTCAGGGCGACCGGAGCGTCGTTGCCGATAGCTCCGCGGCGACGATCACGGTCGTCGTCGTCGAACCGGCGTCAAAGGGCAACGTCGGGACGATCGCCCGCGCGATGAGGAACTTCGGCTTCGCCGACCTGAAACTCGTTTCCCCGCCCGAAATCGAGCCGGGCGACGACGCCTACGGGTTCGCCGGCCACGCCCGCGAGGACGTGTTGCCGAACCACGATGTCGTGACCTTCGAGGACGTGATCGAACGCTTTCACACGATCGGCTTCACCGCCCACGCCGGCGAGGACGACCGCCGCCACGTCCGGTATCCGTTCACCTCGCCCGCCGACCTCGCCGAAAGCCTCGCCCGCGGTCTCGCAAACGACCGCGCGACGGACGGTGCTACCGCAGCTACCAGGACTGAGGGGGGCGCAGACGCTGACGCCGCTGGGGTCGGGGCCGCCGATCCCGACCCCAACCCCGATCTCCCGGCGGACACGGAGCGCTTCGACGCCCCGATCGCGCTCGTGTTCGGCCGCGAGGATACCGGGCTCTCGAACGACGAACTCGCTCGGGTGGACGAAATCTGTTCGATCCCCGCGAGCGCCGACTACCCGGTGCTCAATCTCGGACAGGCCGCGACGATCGCGCTGTACGAACTGCGCGAACTCGCCGACCCGCCGAGCCAGCATGCCCCGCGTACCCACGCCACGGCCGAGGCGACCGAAGGGCTCTACGAGCAGTTGGACGCCCTTTTAGAGGCGATCGATCACCCCGCCGAGAAACGCGCGAAGGCCGGCCGGCTGTTCCGGCGGGTGTTCGGCCGCGCGCGGCTCACTGGCCGGGAGGCCGCCACCCTGCGAGGCGTCGCTCGCCGCGCGACCGAACTGGTCAAGGACCGATCCTAACGGGCGCGCACGAGTCGCGACCTTTCTCACTCCTCGTGGTCGTCCGCTTCCCTCACGGAGGTGGTGTTAATCTACTCGATTGCCCGCCAAACAACCGGCAGAGTGGGACTGAAATTGGCCGGCCGTGTGGCGGCGTAGCCGTGATACGAAAGACGCCGAAGGCGTCTCTCGTAGTACTCTCTCGTTATTGCGGGACCGAAGGTCCCGCTTGCAACAAAAACGCAGAGCGTTTTTGCCACATTACGAGACGGCTTCGCCGTCTCGAACGATTTCACTCGGTCGCTCCAATGCTCGCCTCGTCGGCCGTCGCCGAGAACGCCGGTCCCTTCCGGACCGTCCGCCCCGACTCCTCGGTTTAGCTCCGACTCGGTAGCTCGACGCCGTTCGTCACGGACTCAAAGCGCTTATGAGGCCACCGAGAACTAAATAGGGTATGTCTAAAGGGAGACGGTCACGGACCGGGAGCGCCGGTCGCTTCGGGGCGCGCTACGGGCGGGTCAACCGCCGGCGCGTCGCCGAGATCGAAGCCGACATGGAAGGCACAACCGTCGACGGCGATTCGGTGACGCGCGTCGGAACGGGTATCTGGGTGAACGAGGAGACCGGCGAGACGTTCACCGGCGGGGCCTACCGTCCCGAAACGCCCGGCGGGCGGGCGGTGCGTCGCTCGATCCGGATCGCGCTCGACGACACCGACGAGGAATAGCTATCCGTCTCGACCCTCTAATAACGTCAGAATAATCAATGGCCTACAAGTGTTCGCGATGTAAGCGCGACGTTCAACTCGACGAATACGGCGGCGTCCGGTGTCCGTACTGCGGGCACCGCGTACTGCTCAAAGAACGCGGCGGCGCGATCAAGGAAGTCGGCGTCGAGTAGCGGATCGAAACGGAAGCGACGAACCGAACGAAACGACAATCGGAGCCGAAGTCCAGCGGGCTTGCGATGGCCTCACACGAAACGATCCTCGCGTTCAACTACGACGACGAGCGACGCGCATCGGTCGTCGCAGCGAGCGTCGGCGGCGAGGTCGGCGAGATCGCCAGCGACCGGACTCGCGCGAGCGTCGACCGGGAGGGACGAACCGTCGAGATCCGGATCGAGGCGGCGGACCTCGTCGCGCTCAGAGCGGGCATCAATACCTGGTGTTCGTTCGTCGACGTCGCCGGACGGGTCGCCGCGCTCGGTGCCGACCGACCGCGATCGGCGTAACGAGCGTTCAACGGCGGCTATACCGGCAGTAGTCGGAGGTCGACAGAGCCGACTCACCGACCGCACTCGGTCGCGTCGGGCGGGCAGACGCCGCTCGGACCGGGAGCGTCGTCTCGATTCACCGCCGGGAGGAACGCGCGGACGACGACCCGTCGTGAGGGGATAAAGCGGTGTCTTAGCCGTCCTTCGGGAAGTTCATCGTGTCGTCGCCGGCCGGTCAGTGCTCAAGGGCCAGCGGCGGCCGATCGTCGGCCCGGGCGTTCCGACAGAGCCGTCGGCCGGCCCACCAGATCGGCACTCCGACGAGGAAGACGACGTTGAGCAGGCCAACGACCTGGAGCCCGCAACCGACGGCGTACTGGAGGTATGTATTCATATCTCGGCCATCGTCCGGATGAATATAAGTCCGCGTCAGACACGCGACGGTTCGGACGGTGAATCCGGCGGCGAAGCGACGGTTCGGCTGTCGACGCACCGCGACGGAACGGGAATAGACGGAACGGAATCGGATGGAGCGGGACGGGATCGGACGGGAACGAAGCGGAACGGAACGCGACGACCGTCGAAAGCGTGCCTTTTTGAGTCGCCGTACCGACTCGTGGGGTATGCAAGGAAGTTTGCCGCCGGAAGCACAGGAGAAACTCGAAGAGCTACAGGACCTCCAAGAGACTGCCCAACAGGTCGCCACCCAGAAACAACAGACCGAAAACCGGCTGAACGAGGTCGAAGCCGCACTCGGTGCCTTAGATGACATCGACAGCGACACCGCGATGTACCGCGAGGTCGGCGAGTTGCTCGTCGAGACCGACTACGACGACGCCGAAGAGAACCTTTCGGATACCCAAGAAAGCCTCGAAGTGCGCGTCGAAACCCTCAATAAACAGGAAGAGCGCGTCCGCCAGGAGTTCGAAAGCCTCCAAAGTGAACTCCAGGGGATGCTCGGCGGTGCCGGCGGCGGAATGGGTGGCGGTCCCGGTCCGGGCGGCCCCGGCGGTCCCGGCGGCCCGGGTGCCGGTGGCGACTGAGAGATGAACGGCGACGGCCCGGAATCGAGCAGTAACGAGAACGAAGACGTTGATGCTAGCGGTGTGGCCGGACCGAGCGGACCGACCGATCCGACCGCACCGTCGGGACGGGCCGACCCAACCGACGAAGAGGTGGTTCGGACGGCGGCCGACGCGGCCGAAGGCCTCGTTCTCTCGCGGTACAAACAGTCACGGATCACCGATCTCGACGTCACCGTTCGCTTCACCGACGGCACGCTCGATGTCGATGTCTACCTCAACGTTCCCGCCGACTCGAGCGATCCGGACCCCGATCGGGTCGTCGACGAAGCCGTCGAAGCGGCGACCGAGGCGGTCGACGAACTGTTCGCGTCCCCGTCGGCCTCGTCGGCTTCCGTTTCCGACACTGGGAATTGACGACGGGCCGACGACGAGTGACTCCACTCGGGTCGACGGCGGGCAGGAAGCCAGCGTTTTTATTGGCGGTTTCCGATGGGGTCGTATGACCGACGAGTTCGGGTTCGACTACGACCTCCTGAAAGAGTTGACCGAGGCCCGTGGCGTGCCGGGCTACGAGGACCGGATCCGCGAGATCGTCCGCCGCGAGCTACGGGACGTGACCGACGAGATCAGCGCCGACGGGATGGGCAACGTCGTCGCCACCCGCCACGGCGACGCCGACTACGAGGTCGCCATTGCAACTCATATGGACGAAATCGGCTTCATGGTGAGGCATATCACCGACGAGGGGTTCGCCGAACTCGACGCGCTCGGCGGCTGGGACCCGCGGGTGCTTCGCGCCCAGCGCGTGACGATCCACACCGAGAGCGGCGACGGCGACGTGCCCGGGGTGCTCGGATCGGTGCCGCCACACACGATGGACGCCGACGAGCGCGAGAAAACCCTCGGGGTCGAGGACGTCCACGTCGATCTCGGTCTCGACGGCGAGAGCGCCCACGAGCGGGTCCGGCCAGGCGACCTCGTGACGATGGACCAGCGCACGGAGGTCGTCGGCGAGCACGTCACCGGTAAGGCGCTCGACGACCGGGTGTGTCTGTTCGCGATGATCGAAGCCGCGCGCCGGCTCGCAGACGGGGACGCCGACGGCGACGACGCGGCGACGAGTAATGGAAATGCGGGCAGCGGCGACGGTCCGGAGCCGACGATCCACTTCGCCGCCACGGTTCAGGAGGAAGTCGGCCTCCGGGGCGCGAAAGCCCTGGGTGTGGACCTCGATCCGGATCTCGCGATCGCACTCGACGTCACCGTTGCGAACGACGTGCCGGGTTTCGAGACCGGCGAACACGTCACCGAACTCGGCGAGGGCGTCGCGATCAAGCTCAAGGATTCGAGCGTGATCACGAACCCGAAGGTGACGAACCGACTACGCGACCTCGCCGACGAACGGGGAATTCCCTCCCAGTTGGAGGTGCTTCCCGCGGGTGGCACGGACACTGCTGGCTTTCAGACTTCCGCGGGCGCGAAACCCGTCGGGGCGCTTTCGGTCCCGACGCGGTACCTCCACACCGTCACCGAAAGCGCCCACCATAGAGACGTCGAGGCGACGATCGACCTGTTGACCGCGGCGCTCGCCACCGAGACCGGCAACCACGACTACACGCTCTAAACACACCTCCGAACGTTCGCCCTCTGTCGGTCGCTCGTCAGTCGCTCATCGCTCTCGAGAAGATCGAGCAGTACGCACTCAGTGGTTCCGAGAGCGAGTATTCGGCTTCGCACTGAACACGAGAGGTACGACACACGCGACCCGCATTCGCGAGCATGTCAGAGACGAGCGGTTCATTACGAACGAGCCGCCGGAGGCGGCGAGTGAGTGGCTTTTCGATACAGATTTCTTGGCCGAGCAGTTCCCACAGTCGTTCGAGAGAGCTTCGCTCTCTCGTCATTGCGGGAAATCTTCGATTTCCCGCTTGCAGCGAAAACGCGGAGCGTTTTTGCCACGTCTGCTCGCGGGCAGAGCCCGCTCACGGGTCGTTCCTCCCCGTTCGCTGTTCCGGGGCGCGAGCCGAGGAGCGTGGTTCGGGACAGCGAAACCGTCTCGTCATCTGCTCGCGGGCGAGCCCGCTCGCATGGTCCGACGGGCCTTCGGTCCCTCGCTGCTCACGAGAACGCGGTCGCAGCGGAGCGGCTCCCTGCTCTCGTTCGCTCGCCCGCGCTCGCTTACGAGAACGCCGGGGCTTTCGA
>PXRY01000108.1 GCA_003022925.1 Halobacteriales archaeon QS_8_65_32
CTACGTCGTGGGCGGCGAGGGCGAACAGACGGTCGCCGGCGAGACGCGCGAGGTATCGGCCGGCGAGATGATATTCGTCCCCGAAGGGGTCGAGCACGGCACCGTGAACACGAACTGGGAGCCGCTGAAACTGCTGGCCGTCTACGCGCCGCCCGGTCCCGAACAGCAACTCGCCGATCTGCCCGAATGCGAGATAATTCCGCCGGGCGAACTGCCGACACGGGACGACTGATACGGTCGGTTGTAAGCCTTCCCGAGATTCGCTGGACTGCCCGGCGAATCTCTGGTAAACAGTTTCAACCGAACATATGACTCGGAGGGGCCTGTTCAGTACTGCTCCGGAGGAGGCCCCCGCTCAAATTGAAGGGTTCGGGTGGGCCGACGGTCGTCGCATGATTCGGCAGCAGTTCCAACACGATTCGACCACCTTCGACAACGTGATGGGTGGAGTCACACACCGACTCGATTGCATCTCACAGCGATAGCAGCGCGGAAGCCCACCCCTTCAGAGGTGGGAGGAAGCGCGTACGCTCCGTGCCACAATCCACCGATACCTGCATTTCTGACTCCCCAATGTATTAAAAACATTTAATAGAGGTAGCTACTACTGTGACGCCGCACTTCTAATTCTGCTGTCGTCCCGATTAGTCTTCGTAATAAGCTGGTTCACGCCTAGTGGGAGGTCTCGACAGCTGATTATGACTGATTCTCGCCAACGAACACTTTAGTCATTTCAGTGGTCGCATACTCGGTCGTTCAATATGTCGGAATCATATCGGCCTCGACATTAACGTAGCTTTCGGGATCGCCGTCGCGCTGGCCGGGACATGGAGCGAAGGGGTCGATCGTTCCGAGGGAAGCGGCGCGCTGGCAGTGGCGACACCGTTCGACAGGCGGGCCGTCGTGGTCAGTGAGAGTTTCGAGGTCGTGGCGAACGTCCTTCGGCGGGGTCCCGGAAGCGTCGACGGGATCGGGCCGATAGTCCTCACCGCGTTCGGCGGGCGTAGCGGTATTTTGTGACCGATCGGAGAGAACCATCAGCGATCCTCCTCGTTGTCCGTGCTCGCCGCGAGCATCACGGCTTCGGTGTTCTCGGTAGCCCGCATGTGCTTACAGCGCGCCGACCGGTGCTGGTGATGAGGACAGGTACATCCCCACACAACGCCGTTCTCGACGGTGACAACATAGCGGTGCTCTTCTTTCTCCTCGTCACCGTAGGAGACGTTCGTGACGAGAACACGGCCCTCAGCAGGGACGCGGAACTCGAAACCCTTGAAGCGCGCCACGGAGTTCGTCGCGCCGACACTGTTCAGCCGCGTCGATACCGTTTTCCGTATCGTTGATTTCTACTGACATGGCTTGTCTGTATCCCAGAGAAGCCACGTCCGCGGGCTGCAACCCGCGAGCATTCTCGCACCGCCAAACGCCCCGATGGAACCCGGCTTCTCTACCTATTGGTATGCTCCCATAGGACTTAGCTCTTTCCCTTTGGGAGCACACCAATAGGATTATGACAGTTGAATTCGTACGAAGTGTATGGGCGAGCGTGAGCGCAACGAACAGGGTCGATATACCGAGACGATTACACCCAAGCGCGTGCTCGACACTCTCCGTGATGCTGACGAGCCATTCATGGCGACCGGCGATGTCGCTGATGCCCTCGGGTGTAGCAATGAAGCGGCACGATTGAAGCTCAATCAGCTACAGGATGAAGGAACCGTTGAGCGCCGGAACGTTCGGGGGGCTGTCGTGGTGTGGTGGCTACCGGAGGATGGGGAGGTAGCGCATGAGCGGTGATTACCATACTACGGCAACCTATCCGACCGAGAAGCAACACCAGCGATGGAAAACCCGCGCCGACGACATGGATATGAACATGTCGGAATTCGTTGAGGCGATGGTCGAAGCAGACATGAAGAAATTCGACGCCGCGACTGTCGAACCGGACGAGACGAACAGAGAACTGCGTGCCCAACACAATGATCTGAAATCGGAACTCGACCACTGTCGAGAACGAAACCGCGAGTTAGAGGACCAACTGCACCACGGCGAACGAGGGGAAATCAGGGATCATGTGAGGGCCAACCCAGGAATAGCCTACGAGGAAATCGTACAGTATCTACTCGACACAGTACCTCAGCGCGCGACGATGCATCTCAATGACCTCGAAGGCGACGCGTTGCGCGTTGAAGACGAGGGTTACTACATCCGCGACGAACCTACGGGCAGCGACGACAATGGGTGGTCGTAGTGCCAGCACCGAAGCATCGTCCGCGCCTCTCGACCGACCCATGTGCTCATATGGGAGTCTGCAAGACGATCGACAATGTGCCGCCGAAGTACCAGCTCAGCAATCATACCGCCCGATACGACGGCGACGACGTGTGGGAAGCGTTCCTGCGTGAGAAGACAGCGATGTTCGACTCGACCTCGACTCGCGAGCGCTACGAGAAGGCTGGTCGATACTTCACCGAATTCATGGGCGAGCAGGGGCGGCACCACGCGATAGCTGACCCCGACCATATCAGCGCTTTTCTCGTCGCTCTCCGAGACGGCGCTATCGGTCGGCAGCATCAAGAGAGGTCGCTACAAACGGTGTACTTCAAGTATTACCAGCCAGTTGAGAAATTCTATACGTGGCTCATGTGGCACACCGATCACCCCTCCCACGTGTATCACCCGGTACTCATGACAGTCGTTGCGGGCGGGTACGCTCGTGAGGCATGGGATCGGAAGATAGCGCAGAACGACAAGCGGTGAGATCCATGTCCAACAATAGGAAAGCGATCGCTGACGCCTTCGAGCGCGAAATCGACCCCCTGGCAGAGTACAGTGAGATATTCGAGACAATCGACGCCGATGCCTTCGGCGCGTTCATCGAAGACGTCTTAGAAACGAAGAATCCGACTTCAGGGACCGTACAAGGGTACGAGCGGACTATTCGGGAATATGCAACTTCATGAACGGACGGGGCCGGCATCCAGCGACGCCACACGAGGATCACGTCAAGGCGTTCATCAGACGAGAGATAGACGAGAAGGGAAACTCGACGCGAACGGCGAAAAAGAAGCTCTGGCACCTAAATGCGGTGTACCAGTACTGGCAGAGCGACGCCGCGTTTCCTCACTCGTCGGAATACAACCCGTTTCAAGTAGCAAAGAAGAAGCTCTCGCTCTCAACTAAACGGGTAAAGGACCCGCCACGAATCCCTGTCAGCACCCTACGCGAGATACTCGGAGACGTGACGCACGTCCGCGACCGCGCGCTGATCACGATGCAACTGAAGTTGGGGTTGCGCGCAACGGAGATGGCGAATATCAAGCTCTCCGAACTCGATATTACAGACCACGAGGTGCAGCGGCACTACACCGATATGGGAACGGCGTCACAGGTAGCCCGCTTCGAGGACGCCGTGTTCATCCCATCCGACCGACCGGGGAACAAATCGGAACGGCCGCGCATGCTGCCGATAGACGACGAGTTGCGGCGCGTGCTCACCGATTACCTGCTCATTCGACCCGACGCGGACGAGCCGTGGATGTTCTTGAGTCGGACGAATCATATACAGATTGACGATGAGACAATCAATCTCGCCTGGAAACGCGCGTTTCATCCGAAGTACGCGGAGACACCCCAACACCGTGCCGTCACGTCACATTATGGGCGGCACCGCTTCACGACATACTGGCGTGTCAAACAGGACATGAATCGAGAACTGATAAAGTACATGCGCGGGGACACATCGGCGGGTGGACCGACTGACCGAGCGGGCGGTATTGATAATTACATCCACAGTTACTACGAGGACATTGAGCCGCTGTATCGAGAACGAATATACAAGCTCGGGGTCTGAGGACGAGTATGACTGAGAAAACTACCGATGGCGAGGGAGGCTGGTTCGAGGGTTTAGAACGCGGTGATCTCGAAGGTGCTCGTGAAGCCATTGAAAACCGGTCCGCTGAATCGCCAGCAGATTGGCCCGCACAAGCGGTTGAGGCGGGGTTCGCTACTGACGAGGGCGACTACTACGACGCGCTACATGAGGCGACAGTACCCACCGCCCGCGAAGCGGCCGCTGAACGAGAGCAGTCGGACGACCAGCAGCTTATACATAGTATTCGTGCTATGGACGACGCGACGCGGACCGCGAACGAGTTAGCCGAACGGGTCGCCGAGTGGGCCGGAAGCCGGTTCGACAGAAGCGAGACGGGTATTCCCGGTGCCCGTGCGGTCGCCGCGCGCGAACCCGAGAACCCGGCCGACGAGCGGCTGGTCGGGCTCGCTGCTCGCGTCGTTGCCCTCGACGAGGAGGCGAGCGACCTCCGGGAGTTCGTCGAGCGCGCCGCCGGCGAGGTAGCGCCGAATCTAACTACCCTCGGCGGCCCGGTGCTCGCTGCGCGGCTGATCGCGCTCGCCGGCGGTCTGAAAACCCTGGCGCGAAAGCCGAGCGGCACTCTCCAGGTCCTGGGTGCCGAAGAGGCGCTGTTCGCCCACCTCAGGGGGCGAGCGCCGTCGCCGAAACACGGGATCATCTACACCCACGAGTACGTCCGGGACACCGCGCGCGAACACCGCGGGTCGGCCGCCCGGGCGCTCGCGGGCAAACTGACGATCGCTGCCCGGATCGATTACTACTCGGGCGACCGGCGACCGAACCTCGAACGCGAACTCGACGCGCGCATCGAGCGGATCCGCGCACGGAGCGACCCGTGAGCGACGATCCCGGTACGTCAGGCGACGGCGCTTCGGACAACGACGCCTCGGATAGCGATGCCGGCGACGGCACGTCGGATACCGGGTCGAGCGGGTCGCCGACGCTCCCGGCGGGTGTCACCTATCGGGAGCGGAGCGGCAAGTCGGGACCGTGCCTCGCGACCCGGGGAACGCCGGTGTACGGCGAACCGAGCGACGGCGACTGGCGGCTGTGGGACGCCCGCCGGTCGAAGGTCGCGGCGATGTACGAGAAGGGGATAGACCTCGGGCTCGCCGGGAACGAGAAAGTGCTCTACCTCGGAGCGGCGTCGGGAACAACCGCGAGCCACGTCGCCGATTTCTCCCGTGTCGTGTACGCCGTCGAGTTCGCTGCCCGGCCGACCCGTGATCTGGTGGGAGTAGCCGACGACCGGGAGAACCTCTTTCCGTTGCTCGCGGACGCCCGCACGCCCGAAACCTATGCGCACGTCGTCGAACCGGTCGACGTGATAACTCAGGACGTCGCGACCCGCGGCCAGGCCCGCGTCGCGCTGGCGAACCGCCGGTTCCTGCGCGACGACGGACGACTGATACTGGCGGTGAAAGCCCGCAGCGAGGACGTGACTACGGACCCAGCGGACGTCTTCGAGGCGGTGCTCGCCGACCTCCGGGAGGGCTACGAGGTGCTCGATACCGCCCGGTTAGAGCCGTTTCATGCCGATCACCTGGGCGTCGTCGCCCGACCGCGGTGACCGTCGGTGGCTGAGTTCCGGGAGAGGGCGCGCTCGCGGTCGTCGACAGGGCGACCCGCCGTCCGATCGAAAAGGGCGAGTGGGGTTCGCCGCGGCTTATCGAAGAACGGACACAGGAACCCTTTAACCGAATCACCCACAAGGAGGGCGAGATGGACGAGGGGTCGGCCGATCCGTTCGACCGGATGGGTACAGTCGGCATCGAAGAAGAGTTCTACGTCGTGGACGATCGTGGCTACCCGGTTTCGGGCACCGACGAACTCGTCTACGAGGCCGACCCGCCCGCGATACTCGAAGAGCGCCTCGACCACGAACTATTTAAATGCGTTATCGAAACTCAGACGCCGACCTGTGAGGACGCGACGGAGGCACGCGAGGTACTGCGCGAGGTGCGCGAAGCCCTACGTGTCCACGCCGAGACACACGGGTACACGGTCGCCGGGGCCGGTTTGCATCCCGCGGCGAAGTGGCGCGAACTCGACCACGCCGAAAAACCCCGCTACCGCTCCCAGCTCGACCGGATCCAGTACCCCCAGCACCGGAACACGACTGCGGGCGTCCACGTCCATGTCGGCGTCGACGACGCCGAGAAGGCGATGTGGGTCGCCAATGAGATCCGCTGGTTTCTGCCTGTACTGCTCGCGCTGTCGGCGAACTCGCCCTTCTGGAACGGCTACGATACTGGCCTCGCCTCCGCGCGGGCGAAGATCTTCGAGGCGCTGCCTCACACCGGGATGCCGACGGCCTTCGACTCGTACGAGGCGTACACGGACTTCGAGGGGCTGATGTTCGATCACGGCTCGATCGCCGACCGGGGTGAGCTGTGGTACGACGTCCGCCCGCATACCGAGTTGGGGACCGTCGAGATCCGCACGCCCGACGGCCAGCACGACCCCCGGTATGTCGAGGCCTTCTGCGAGTACGCCCACGCGCTCGTGATCGACCTCGCCGAGCGCTACGAGGACGGCGAGAACGGTCGAAACCACCGCCGGGAGACGCTCGACGAGAACAAGTGGCGCGCGATGCGCTACGGCCACGACGCACACTTCATCGACCGCGAGGCGGCGGGCGAGGTGACGCTATGGGACGTGATCGACCGCGAAACCGAACGCCTCGGCGTCTCGGGGATCGCCGACTGCTACGATCGGGAGAGCGGCGCGACGCGCCAACGCCGACTGCTCGACGACGAGGGTCCCGGCGCGCTCCGTAGTGCGCTCCTGTTGGAACCGCTCTGAGGAACGAACACGCCGACCGCGACGACTTCGTGGGCGTCCTCACTGCGGGGCACGACGGGAGGTAGCCGTCAGAGTCGGCGGCGTTCAGTCACGCGACGAACGCCGACACGGACTGTTTCGGGCGCGGGGTCGGAGAGGGTTGGGCTTCCGAAACGGTCTCGACGACTCCCCCACGGAACACTGCTGAACTAACCACTCCCTCTGGGTCCGACCCACGATTTATGACCGCTCGCCCGGACGATCGGGTATGGGATCCCAAGCGGCCGTCGCGGGCGGGACGTTCGCCGAGCGCGACGGCCCTGAGTCGGCCGAGTCGAAGGGAACCGAAGGAGACAAGAGTACTGTGACGATCGGGGGCGAGGCGACGACCGGGGTCGAAGCCGGTTTCGAGAGCGAACGGTGAGCAGGGCAACGGGAGCGCGGGCACGAACACGAGTTCCCCGAGCGGAGGGTCGGCGGGCGGCCCTCGTCGCCCGGGTCGAACTCCGGCATCGCTGGCGGGCGATCCGCGGGGACGCCCGTCGGCAAGGGGCGCTCGCGGTCGCCGGCCTCTTTACGTTCCTCCCGGTCGCCGGCGGGAGCGCGGCGGCATACTTCCTCGGCAGCGCCTTGGCAGGTGGTACGCTCCCGATCCCGATCGAAGCACTGCGAGGCGTCGCGGCCGGCGTGTTCGCGTTCGTTGCGGTCTTCGTTGCTCTGCGAGCCGTTCAGCACACCGCCACGCCGCCGATTCCCGACCTGTTGCTTTCGGCCGCCTCCCATCGCAGCGTCGTCGCCGGCGTGGTGCTCGCCGAAGCCATCGGGACCGTCGGCGTCGTCGCGGTCGGCGCGTGCTGTGTCGCGATCGCCTTTGCGCTCGGCAGCGGGTCGCTTCTCGGCGGCGTCTCCATCATCACGGCGCTGTGCGCGCTCGCCGTTTTGGGCGTGCTCGCCGGCTTCGCGGCCGGGCTCGCGATCCGCAACGTTCTCGCGCGCTCGCCCGTCCTCTCACGGTACCGAGCCGCGATCGGCGTCGGGGCCTTCCTCGCGTATCTCGTCGTCGTCACCACCGGTTCCTTTGCGAACGCGCTCGGCCCCGTCGTGACGGCGCTCGGAGCCACGCCGCTGGGCTGGTTCGCCGATCTCGCATTAGTCCCGTTCGCGCCGGTGGATCGAGTCGCCGCGGTCGCCGCGGTCGGTAGCTTCGCCGTCGGCACGGCGGGACTCGCCTGGAGCTGTAGCGTCCTCGCCGCCCGGCTCTGGTATATCGAACCCGTCGGACACGCCGACGGCGATTCGGGTATCGGAATCGCGGTCGGCGTCGGGGGACACGGCGAAACGGGGCGCGGGATGGTCACGGGCGGAGCCATCGCCGGCGGAGCCGTCGCCGATGGACCGTCCGCCGAGGGCGAGGGCGACTCCCGGCCTGCGATCGGCGACCCACGGGCGATCGGCCGCCGGCTCGGCGTCTCGCGGCCGGTGCTCGCGGTCGCTCGGCGGGGGTGGCTGCGGGCGAAACGCGCGCCGATCCGCCTGCTGTACGTCACGTATCCGCTGTTTCTCGGCGTCGACCCGGCTTCCGCGGTCGTTCGAACGGGCCAGGTGCCCGAAACCCTGCCGCCGGTGCTCGCGCTGTACGGCGCGTGGGCGACCGGTGCGGCCTTTTCGCTCAACCCGATCGGCGACGAAGGACCCGTTCTCCCCGTCACGCTCACGACGGCCGTCTCAGGTACGGAATTCGTCGGCGGCTCCTGTCTCGCCGGGCTCGCTGTCTGCCTCCCGATCACGGTTCTCATAACCGCCTTCGTGGGCGTCGCGAGCCCGCTGTCGCCCGCTCTCGTCGGACTCGCCGTTGCGACCGCGCTCGTGCTCTCGGTTGCGGCGACGGGAATCGCCGCGGGCTTCGGGGCGCTGTTTCCGAGAACCGAGACCGCACGCATCACCCGCGGTCGGGAGGCGATCGTGCCGTCCATCGCGGCCTTTGGCTTGTACTCGATTTCGCTCATCGTCGCCGCCGCGCCGGTGCTCCTCGCTACCGCGACGCCGACCGTCCGGGATACGCTCGTCGACGCGAGCGGCCGTTCGGTCGGCGTGCTCGCCGTCGGCGGATTCGTGCTCACCGCTACGCTCGCGCTCGCGTGCGGGGCGATCTGTTTCCGGTACGCGGTCCGCGAGTTCGAAACCTATCGTCTCGAATAAGCGGCAATCGAGGTTGAACGTCGGCCGAACACCGACCGAACGTCGATCCCGAGACGCGAGAGGTGGACCGAAAGCATCATTATTTATTCTCCAGCGTGCCGAGCAGCCGGCATGGAACGAGCCGCGATCGAGGCCGTCGAGCACGTTGCCCACCCGATGGGCGTCAACAGCGTTCGTAAATCGCTTTCCGACGCGTTAGGCACCACGGAATTCGGGATGGTCTACTACGAATTGGAACCCGGCGAGTCGTTTTCCGGCGGGCTCGCCCACCGTCACGACGACCAGGAGGAGGTCTTTTACATCGTTGAGGGAACGACGGTCTTCGAGATCGGCGCGGAGCGAGAGCAGGTCACGGTCGATGCGGGCGAGGCGATCCGGGTCCCGCCGGGCGAGTTCCAGAAAGGCGCGAACGCGGGCGACGAGCGGGTCGTCGCGCTGGGACTGGGCGCGCCCGGACGGCGACATGACTGGGAGGAGTTGGACGTTCTCTTGGAATGTCCCAACTGTGAGGCAGAAACCGTTCACGACTGCCTGCCGGTCGATTCGGGCGAGTGGCAGGCCGAACGGATCGACCTCGAAGCGACCTGCCAGGAGTGTGGCGCGTCGATCTCGACGACAGGGGCGGACTGATCGGTCGACCGGACGCCCGATCGATCGGCCGGCCGATCGAACGATCGACCGGATAGCTACCCGAACGGGAACCGGACCGACGGTCGGCCCGGACGGCGCGGTCGGTCCGCTTGCACCTGCCGCCGACGGTCGTCGGCTCTTACTCGTCGTAGCGAAGCAGCGGTTCGAGTTCGGCCTCGTCTATGTCCTCGAAGGCGTTGCGGGCGATCACGCGCTTGTGGACCTCGTCCGCGCCGTCGACGATCCGGAAGGCTCTGACTGCCTGGTAGAAGTCGGCGATCGGCAGGTCCTTGCCGATCCCGTTGCCACCACAGGACTGCAGCGCGGTATCGATCGCGTTCTGAGTGGTGTTCGCGGCGAAGGTCTTGGACATGGCGACCTCGATGCGGGCCTCCTCGCCCGCGGCGATCTTGTCGGCGGCGTCTCGAACCATCGTCCGCACGGCGTGCAGCCGGGTTTCGGCGTCGGCGATCTCGTAGCGAAGCGCCTGTTTGTCCGCCAGCGGCGAGCCGAATCCCTCGCGTTCGGACAGGTAGGCCTTTGCGACCTCCAGTGCGCGGGTCGCCATCCCGGTGAATCGCATACAGTGAGTGAGCCGCGCGGGGCCGAGGCGCTGTTGGGCGTGCTGGAAGCCCTCGTCGCGCTCCCCTAAGAGGTTCTCCTCGGGGACCCGGACGTTCTCGTACTTGATTTCGGCGTGGCTTTCTGCGGCCACCGACTGGCCGACGTGGGGGATGTCACGGACGATTTCGACCCCCTCGGTGTCGGGCGAGACGAGGAAGAACGAACAGCCGGCGTAGGGATGCGCGTCCTGGTTCGTGCGGGCCATCACGAGGAGGATGTCGGCATCCGAGCCCTGCGTGGTCCACCACTTGTGACCGTTTATCACCCACTCGTCGCCGTCCTTTTCGGCAGTAGTTCGCAACATCTTCGGGTCGGATCCCCCCCCTCCGAGGGGTTCGGTCATCGAGAAGCCCGAGGAGATGTCACCGGCGACGAGCGGCCGGAGGTACTCCTCCTTTTGCTCGTCAGTGCCGATCAACTCGAAGGTGTGCATGTTGCCCTCGTCGGGCGCGTCGACGCGCATCGCGGGCGCGCCGAGCACCGACCGGCCGGCCTGTTCGAACAGCGGCAGGACGTCCCTGAAGTCGTAGTCCATGCCGCCGTATTCCTCCGCGATCTGCGGGGCATACAGGTCGCGGTCGCGGGCTTCCGCGCGCAGATCGGCGATCGTCTCCTCGCTCACCGGTTCGCCGCCGGGTTGGGCGCGTTCTGTGGGTAAGACGACCTCGTCCATGAACGCGCGGGCGCGTTCTGCGAGTTCGGTCGCTTCCTGGGAGTCGTTGTACTCCATGCCCTTAGCTTGTGCGTACGGGACCCTAAAGCAGTGGGACGACCGACGGGTCGTGTTTCGTGTAGCGGCTTTCGGCGAAAAGAGCCGCCGAGACCGTTTTGCAAGCCCCCTACCGCTCGGTCCGGCCGCGGCTCGCTGCGCGCGTTCGCTCGTTTCACTCGCTCGCGTGCTTACTTCGCCGGGGCCGGACCGAGCGGTCGGCCCCTTCTAGCCCCACCCGAGTCGGTCTCCAGCGGTCCTCATTGGTTAACTAAACACCACCGGTCGACGGCTGCCGAACTGCTGGCATCGACCGATCGAATCGACGATACCTTACCGGTACCCGAGCGCCTCGAGGCGAGCAGCCACGCCCGATGGCGGTTCCGATGTCGAGTTCGAACCCGGGTTCGAGCCCGCGCTACTGCCGGTCCTGGGGGCCGCCCTCGGCTCGCCGCCGAGCCGGGCAGCGTGTTCCGTCGCCGCCTCCGCGAGCCGGCTCACGATTTCGCTGTCGGCGAACGCCTCGATGACGTTTCGCTGTTCGGCAGGGTCCGAAGCGCGGTCGTACAGCTCGTGGGTTCCGGAGTCAACGTGGCGAATGTAGGTCCACTCGCGGGTGCGCGCGCTCACGAGCAGTTCGCCCTCGTCGAGGCGACGCGGGATCGGCTGCTGGGTGACCGTCTCCCCCCGAACCGCGACCGAGAGGACGGGTTCGGCGTCCGGCGATGCCTCGCCGCGAACGGTATCGAGGAGGCTCTCGCCCTCGAACGCTTCGGGCGGCGCGACTCCTATTGTCTCACAGACAGTCGGCGGGATCGCCTTCAAGCCGACGGCTTCCGGGATTCGACCGCCCTCGCCGTGGGGGTGATCGACGATCAGCGGGACGTGGATCAACTCCTCGTAGAGCTTGGGGTAATGGGCGAGGTGACCGTGTTCTTCGAACTCCTCGCCGTGGTCGCCCGCGACGATCACGCAAGTCCGATCGCGCAGACCCCGATCCGAGAGCGCGTCGAGTACGCCACGAACGCTCGTATCGACCGCGTGGACCGCGGCCCGATAGAGCCCTCGGAGTCGGCGGCGCGTCGCGGCGTCGACCTCCAAGCCGAGCCCGGTGTGGGCGTGCGCACGGAGGGTTCGGAGCAGTCCGATCCGATCGCCCGTGACGTGTTTGACGTGGCGGGGCGCGGGAATGTAGGGCGTGTGAGCGTCCATGTAGTGCAACCAGAGGAAAAACGGCGGGTCGTCGGCCTCGCGCGCTTCGATGAACGCCCGGGCACGGGCTTCGACGTCGGCGGCACCGGCTTCGACGCGGCGCTCGCCGTTGCCGTCCGTGCCACGGACGCGATCGATCGTCCCTCGGGCGGCGACGCTCGCGAGTTGTATCCATCCCTGAACCGTGGGGTGGGCACTCACGTACTTGCTGTACGCCCCCGACCCGGCGTCGGGAACGTACGAGAGGAAGTCGTCGAAGCCACGGCCGTACCCCCAGAAATCGGTCAAAAAGCCGTTCGCCGCGTTGATGCCGGCCGTATCGATCCCCGCGGCACTCAGGGTTTCGGCGAGCGTCGGTGACCCGGGCAGGCCGATGTCCCCCAACTCGGCGAAGACCGGCCGCGACGCGAACACGCTCGGAAAGGAAAACGGCGTCCAGTTGCCGTGGGCGAAGGCGTTCTCGAAGACCGTCCCGCGTTCGGCGAGCGCGGCGAGCGTCGGCGCGTGTTTCGGCCGCCCGTCCGCCGCTATCGTGTCGCTGCGTAGCGAATCGATCGTGATCAGTACCGTCGACAGGGGTCCGTTCGTCCGTTCCTCGGAGGGGTCCCCTCGAACTGAATCCATTCGTCTACGCCAGTCGAAGGTGCGCTACAAATACGTTCTCCCTGCCGACGTAGGGTTACGAACCGACGATCCGAGCGGCACCGACGCGTCGGCGATCGGCGAACAGTACCGCCTCGTCGAGACGAGCGCGATCGCAGGTCGACCTCCGGTCGGTTCCCGATCGACGACGGCGATATCAGAAGCCCTCTCGGAGGAACGTCGCTGCCGGCTCGAACGCCGCCGCGAGCGTCTCCCGCGCCCGTGGCGAGGCGACGTCGAAGCCGCCGATCCGTTCCGCTCGCTCGGGCGGGAGGAAGCCAACGGCCACCTGTGAGAGCGTCGCGATCGACGTGCGGAGGTCGGCATCACTCTTCGCATCGACGGCGGCGTCAGCACCGCCGTCGGCATCGACACCGACGTCGGCATCGGCGTCGCTGGCGTCGCCGTCGCCCGCGATCCGCTCGCAGCTCGCGGTTCCGCTCGCGATCGATAATCGGAATCGGCCGTCGTTCCAGTCGGCGAGGCCGTCCGCCACGTCGATGGCGAGGTCGGTGTCGAGGCCGGCCGGATAGGTCAGGTTCGACAGTGCCCGGGAGACGTCGACGATGCGGATCATCGGTCCGGGTTCGATCGCGAGTTCGACCTCGTGGGGGTCGCGAACGAGGTCCTGGATCGTCGTATCGACCGGGCCGAACAGCTCGATCTCGGCTACCTGGGAGTCGTGATACCGGCAGAACTCGAGGAGCGCGCGGTAGGCCTCGAAATCGACGTGGCCATACTCCCGAACGACCAGCCGCCGGCCGCTATCGGCCCCGCCTTCCTCGATATCGTAAACGAGGTAGCCGGCGAGGTCGCCGCCGCGGGAGACGCCCGCGATGTACGGGTCGTCGTCCAAACCAGTGAAGACACGCTTTCGCCACCACGCCTCGGTGCGGTCCATTGCGAGCCCGCCGGTGTTCGTCGCGCGATAGACCCGATCGAGCGCCGCCCAGTCGTCGGCCGAAAGCGAGACGAACTCGCCGCTCGCCGTTCCGTCGGTGCTACCGGGGTCGCCGCCCCCAAGCCCACCGCCGCCGTCGCGTCGATCGCCATCGGTGCTACCACCAGCACTGCCGCTGCCGCCACTGCTCTCGCCGTCGGCGCTGCCATCACGGTTGTCGTCGTCGGCACCGACGGCGTTCGTCGGGCCGATGCCGGCGAGCGCGTCGGGTTCGCAGGTGGCTCTCATGCGTCGCGAGCAGGTTCCCCAGCCGTATCGGTGGTAGAACGGATGGCTGAACGGCCAGAGCGCACAGAATCCGTCCCCCCGATCGCGGTACTCGACCAACGACTCGGCGAGCAGCCGGTGGACGAACCCCCGGCGGCGGTGCTGTGGCGGCGTCGACACCGCCGACAGGCCGGGTACTTCACGAAACGCGCCACGAACCCGAAGGCTGAACCAGTGATGAACCCCAGTACACCGGAGTTCGCCGTCCTCGTAGATCCCGCGGCGATCACCGAGCGTCGCCCGCGGGGGGAGGTCGTCGAGCGACTCGATCGGGTCGTACTCGTCGGTCGGGCTGAAGGCGTACCGGAGCAGGCGCTGGAACTCGGGGACGTCGGCGTCGGGAACGGGCCGGTACTCGACCATACCGCCCGATCGTAGTGCTGTAACATAATTCCCCTTCGCGTGATTCCGGTCAACAGTCATCGATTATCGGCCGCCGGATCGGTATCGAGCGGGTCGGCGAACCGAGTAACCGAACGAGCCGGTATGTTGGACGACCGACCGGTCACCTAGCGGGACGACTGGGGCGACGTTTGGTTGAGCGACGAGCGCCGACAGAACCCGTTTCGGGCGGGACTGGAAGGGGCCGAGCGCTCGACTCGGGGGGCTCGCTGTCGTTCAAAAGATTTTGTGATGAACGAGAGAGCTTCGCTCTCTCGAACCACGCTCCTCGTCGC
>PXRY01000109.1 GCA_003022925.1 Halobacteriales archaeon QS_8_65_32
GAACCCGCCCTCGGCGTAGACCTCCGCGAACTCCAGTACCCAGTGAAAGGGCGTGTACGCTTCGAGGTCGTCTTCGGTGACGCCCTCGACCACCTCTCGAAAGTCCTCGAAGATCTCGTCGTCGAGGTCGGCCCGATACTCCGCGAGCAGTCCCTCGGCGCGCCGTCGGTGCGTCTCGGCACGCTCGGGGAAGGCGCTGTACTCCTCGTAGGCGTCGATTTCCTCGATGATCTCGTCGTAACGCGAGCGCACGCTGTCGGGCGACCACCGATCGAAGGTCGCCAACCCCTCGGCGGTCTCCTCGGGGAAGCCGACGTAGCCGATTAAGCTGTTGCCCGCGCGGATGTTGAACGTGATGTTCGGCAGCGCGATCTCCTCGACGTCCAGGTCGTCGAGGTCTTCGGCCCGGAGTTCCGCGATGATCGAGAGCTAGAGTCGGAGCTTCCCGATCTCGACCGCCGGCTCCATGACGTCCACGCCGTAGATGTTGTGCTGGACGGTCGTCTTCTTAAGCCGGTGTCGGCTCGGATGGGCTCCCCGTCTGGCATACAGGGCCTGTCGAACGTTGACGATCTCCTCGACGACCGAGGTGAGGAAGTGCCCGCTTCCCATCCCCAGATCGACCATGGAGAAGGCGTCGAGTTCCGCCGAGAGGGTTGTAATTAGGCCGCCCGATCCCGGCAGGCCGTCGATCAGTCCGTACAGCGTCTCGTAGCGTTCGACCTCCGTGGCGGGCCAGTCGCGTTCGTCGATCAGCACCCGCTTGAACCGTTCGGCGAGCGCGGGACGGTCTCTTCGGCCGAAAAGCGGGTGATCTCGCTCGGCGTGTAGTACGCGCTGAAGTCGGCGTTCCGATCCCCGGGATCTGTTGTGAGGTGGTTGATCGTCTTCTCGAAGACGTTGCCGAGCACGCTCGGGTCGATGTCGGTCGGGCCGCCGTCGGCGGAGAAGTCGTACCGTTCGAGAAGGGAAACGATCGATTCCAGTACGCTGTCGCACACGTCGAAGTCGCGCTCGTCGGCCTCGGCGGGCGAGACGATACCCTCACCGATCAGGCTCCGAGCACGACGATCGTCGGCCGCTTCCTCGACGCCGAAGACGATCCGAATGTAGTCGTCATAGAAGGCGTCCGTGATCGCTTCCCGTTTGCGCTTGATGACGTCTCGGGCGTCGTCGATGATCGAGACGAAGTTGCCGTACTCGAACGCGCGACACAGCCTCGAAACGAGTTCTCGGTGCTCGTCGGGGAGCGCGGCCGTGGGTTCGCGTCGTTCGGTCGTCGCATTCTCGAACAGCGCGAGGAACACGGGCCCCAGATCGATCTCCTCGATAACGCTGTGTGTGTATGAATCGGGATTGTATCGGACGAAGACCCATCGAAGGCCGTCGGTAGCGAACCCGAAATCCGACTCGAACTCCCGTTGGCCCAGCCAACTCTCGACCTGATCGAGTCCGTGCCCGCGATCCCGGAGCGGCTTGTTGATCGGTTCGGCTTCGATCAGAAGCCGGGTCGAATCCACGCCGTCGATCCCCCGAAGCGAGATTGCGTAGTCGGCCTGCTCGCCGCGCCCCTCGGCGAACCCACCGGCTTCGTATCCGTAGTCCTCGTATCCGAGTGCATCGAACAGAGGTTCGATCACCCGGTTTTTCGTCAGCGGTTCCGGATCGAGCCGATCGCGAGTGATATCTTCCCGCATCGTGTACCGTCCCGGTCCGGCTCGAAGGACCGCTTCGAGCGTATCGTCGTCGATCTGATCGCGGAGACGTCCGATACCATCCGCGGCCGTCTCGATGATCCGGTCCTCGTCGGCCTCAGTTACCTCCGTCTCGAACTCGGAGAGGTCGAACGCCGTCTGCGTACCCTCGGCGGACATTGGTGATGTACTTTCGTTAGAAGCGGCGGTGATTAAACTGGTCGTTCGGTCTCATACTGAGCCGGCGAAGGGAGCGCGGACATCGCGGTTCCTGTCTCTGATACCAACTCATAGGCTTCCGGCTCTCTACTGGGATAGGGATCAGCTGGTAACGCCGAAGCAATCGCCGACCTCGTCGGCAATCTGCTGCGTTACGGTTTCGGCGAGTCTCTTACTCGGTATCGAGGGCAGGCGGTGGAACTCGCCGATCGACCCGATCGTGTCCCCACTAACGGTCGGTTACATCTCGATTGCAGCACCGCACTCGGGACATTCGAGTCCCATTCCCTCGTCGGTCATCGTGACCGCGAGCACGTCGCTCTCGCCGCATTCGGGACACGGTTGAGGGACCCGACCTTCCGAGGAGCCCTTCGGCGCACCGAGCGCGAGGGCAACGACTACCTCGTCCCCTTCGTTGCGTCCCTGCTGGAACTCGCCGGGCGCGAAACGGATCGCCTCGCCCGCCCCGACGTCCACCGTTTCGGAATCGGCAGTGGCCTCGGCTTTGGTCTCGAACGTTGCCGTCCCCGAGACGATGTAGAAGACTTCCTCCTGGTCGAGGTGGGCGTGCATCCCACCCGCAAAGGCCTGGCCCGGCTCGAGCGCGTAGCGGTTCAGCGCGAGTTCTTCGGTGCCGAGCGGCTCCGAAAGCCCGCGGCGGTCGATTCCCTCGCCCATCGGCACCGTTGAGTCGATATCGTCGATCGAAACGCGTTGCATACGAACGATCAGTTGATCGCCTGGAACATGAGTGCTCGCTTCGAGGGGTCGTAGTAACGAGGTCGATCGGGGAAGCACGGCGGCGCGTTCCCGGCCGGGAGCCTCGGGGTCTCGCGGAGGGTTCCGAGCCCCTTTCGAGCGCTGGACCGTCACCCGAAATCTACGAGATGGTCGGGGAACGAAACCGGTGAACGGCAACGCGGTAGCCAGGTTCAAGCCCTTGGGGTTCCAAACGCAAGTAAGATCGATCATGCACGAACACGACGTCATCGTCGTCGGCGCGGGCGGTGCCGGACTCCGGGCGGCGATCGCCGCCGAGGAGGAAGGCGCGGACGTCGCGCTGGTCTCGAAACTCCACCCCGTTCGGAGCCACACCGGCGCGGCCGAAGGCGGTATCAATGCCGCCCTTCGGGAGGGCGACTCATGGGAGGACCACGCCTACGACACGATGAAGGGGTCGGATTACCTGGGCGATGCCCCGGCGGTCGAGACCCTCTGCCAACAGAGCCCCGACGAGGTAATCAAACTCGAACACTGGGGGATGGCGTTTTCCCGGGACGACGACGGCCGGATGAGCCAGCGCCCCTTCGGGGGTCTCTCGTTCCCGCGGACCACCTACGCCGGCGCGGAGACGGGCCATCACCTACTGCACACGATGTACCAGCAGGTGGTCAAACGAGGGATCACCGTCTACGACGAGTGGTACGTCACCCAACTCGCCGTCACCGACGAGGACGACCCCGAGAGCCGGCGGTGTTACGGCTGCGTCGCCTACGACATTCAGTCGGGCGACTTGGACGGGTTTGTCGCCAGTGAGGGCGTCGTGCTCGCGACGGGCGGCCCGGGCCAGGTCTACGATCACACGACGAACGCCGTTGCGAACACGGGCGACGGGCCGGCGATGGCCTATCGGGCGGGCGTCCCCCTGGAGGATATGGAATTCATCCAGTTCCACCCGACGACGCTGCCTTCGACCGGCGTCCTGATCACCGAGGGCGTCCGCGGCGAGGGCGGTATCCTCTACAACTCGGAGGGAGAACGGTTCATGTTCGAGCGCGGCTACGCGAACAACGCCGGTGAGTTGGCCAGCCGGGACGTCGTCTCGCGAGCCGAGTTGACCGAGATCAACAACGGCCGGGGCATGGAAGACGACTACGTCCACTTAGATATGCGCCATCTCGGCGAGGAGCGCATCAGCGACCGGCTGGAGAACATCATTCACCTTGCGACGGACTTCGAGGGCGTCAACCCCTTGGAGAAGCCAATGCCGGTCAAGCCCGGCCAACACTACGCGATGGGCGGCATCGAGGTCGACGAGAACGGCGAGACGGCCGTTTCGGGCCTGTATGCGGCCGGCGAGTGTGCGTGTGTCTCCGTCCATGGCTCGAACCGGTTGGGTGGCAACGCCTTGCCCGAACTGATCATCTTCGGGGCCCGAGCAGGCTGGCACGCCGCCGGCCGAGAGATGCAACCCGCAGGGATCGAGACCGGCCCCGCCGCGAGCATGGGGAGCGAGGACCTCGACACGCCCGTCGAACCCGGCGCGATCGCTCCTCGTACCGAGAGCGGCGACATCGCTGCCGACGGGGGGACGCGGGCGGACGGCGACGCACGCGCTGACGGCGGCACCGGCGCGCAGGTTATGGGCGCAGCAGAAACCGTCGAGCATGCTGTCGAGACCGAACGAGAGCGGATCACGGCAATGTTGGAGAAAGAAGGCGGCGTGAAGCAGGCGACGATCCGCTCCCGGCTCCAAAAGGCGATGACGAGAAACGTCAACGTCTTTCGCACCGAGGACGGCCTGAACCAGGCGCTGCGGGACATCCGCGAGGCCCGAGAGGCCTACGCGGACGTCTCGGTTGCCGACCCCTCGCGCACCTTCAACACCGACTTGATCCACACGATCGAGACGCGCAATCTCTTAGACCTCGCCGAGGCCATCACGCTCGGCGCGCTCGCCCGCACCGAGTTCCGGGGTGCACACTGGCGCGAGGCCCACCAGGAACGCAAGGACGACGAGTGGATCAAACACACCATGCTCGCCTGGAACGACGGCGAGCCCGAACTCTACTACAAGCCGGTCGTGCTCGAAGGCGAGAACAAGACCTACGAGCCGAAAGAACGCTCCTACTAACGCACCTTTTTACGGCTCGGGTGTCCTCGCTCACTGCGTTCGCTCGCCCACCGCTCGCCGCAAAAATCTGCACCAAAAATTCCGCTCGCTCGTCACCTTCGGTGACTCGCTCGCGGGTGCTACACGAGTGCTCTGCCGGTTGATCGGCGTGCGGCGCGCCATAGATGATATGGAACTATCAGCAGACGAACCGAGTCGGCAGATATGACTGCTGACGAGGACCCTATCGCTCGGGACGCCTACGACGAGATGGCCGACGAGTACGCGCGAGACGTGGAGACGAACGGGTACAACGCGGGCATCGAGTTCCCCGGAACGGCGGGTCTCATGCCGGACGTGGATGGAAAGCGGGTTCTCGACGCGGGTTGTGGCACCGGGAACTACGCCGAGTGGTTGTGCGACGAGGGAGCTGAGGTGGTCGGCGTCGATGCGAGCGAGGCGATGCTCGAACACGCGATCGAACGAGTCGGCGATCGGGCCGAGTTCCACCGGGCGAACCTCGAAGCCTCGCTCGACTTCGCGGCCGACGAGGCGTTCGACGGGATCGTGAGCGCGCTTGTGCTCGACTACCTCGAAGACTGGCGAGGGGTGTTCGCGGAGTTCTATCGTCTGCTCGAACCCGGCGGCTTCGTCGTATTCTCGGTATCGCATCCGTTCAACGAGTACCCGCTCGACGGCGAGGCGAACTACTTCGAGGTCGAACGGCAAGTCAAGGAGTGGTCCGTCGAGGTCCCCTACTACCGTCGACCCCTCGCAGGGATTCTGAACCCACTACTCGAAGCCGGGCTTCGGCTCGATGAGATTGCCGAACCACAGCCGACGAAAGTCTTCGAGGAGATGCGACCGGACAAATACGAGAAGGAGTCGAAACGACCGGTCTTCCTGTGCGTGCGAGCGGTGCGAAAGTGAGTCGAGCCACCGTCGGTCGGACGGAGCCCGAAGCACGCCGAGCCGGTGTCTCCGCGCGCTCGGCGAACGCGGTCCGCTCGTTCGAGCGGACGGCGTGCTCGTCGGCCGTGCCGCCGCACGTTCGCACCTCGAAGACGACCCGCCGGAGAAGCGAGCGGACTATCGAAAGCGCCAGCGCGAGAGCATCACGGGCGTCTTCGAGGCGTACAACCCCGAAGCCCCGACCGTCTTCGACTGCGAGTTCGGCCACACCTATCAGACCTGTCCGATCCCGACCGGCGGCGAGGTCGAAATCGACCCGCGACCGAATCGATTCGCTTTTCCTGAGCTCCCTGCCATCGCGGCGCCGATCGCTCGCCCTCGGTAGCTCGGTGATGCGTGACCGTCGACCCCGGGGACCGACGCGTCGTCGAGTGGAGCACTCGCCCGAGCGGGACAACGATTATATCGGTCGCAAGCGAGTAGCGCCCATGTCCGATTTCGTGACGGTCGCGACGACCGATGAACTGGCAGAGGACGAGGGCACGGTCGTGGAAGCGAACGGCCACACGATCGCGCTCTTTCGCGTCGACGGCGACTTTCAGGCTATCGGCAACGAGTGTACCCATTCAGGCGGGCCCCTCGGCGAAGGCGACCTGGAGGGCGAGGTCGTGACCTGCCCGTGGCACGGCGCGCAGTTCGACGTCAGCTCCGGGGCCGTGCTCGAAGCGCCGGCCGACGAATCGGTGCCCGACTACGAGGTGCGCGTCAACGGCGACGACGTCCAGGTCGGCGTCTGAAGAGGACGGATGCGAAAATTCCGCACGGTGGCGTTAGCACGGGGCTCTGAACGAGTCCTCGTTTAGTCGTACCGTGCCTCTATTGCCTCGACCTTCTCGTCGAGAGCCGTTTCGGTATCGATGTCCATCGATTCTGCGAGCAGCAGGGCCGTGATGACGACGTCCGCGAATTCACCTCTCACGTCCCGCTTATCGAACGATTCGAGCTTCGATTCGCGTTGTAATGAACTGTGAGACAGTACCTCGTTGCAGAATTCACCCAGTTCCTCGGAGAGCTTTACAGTTCGCGCGAGTACTGCTCGATCCCCGTCCGCACTTGGGTGACGTTCCCGCAGTCGCTCGTCTTCTGCACGCACGAACTCCAGTAACTCCGATAGTTCCATAGCGAACTACACTGCGGATCGTCTCAAAAGAACAGCGGTGAGGTGATCGTCGTCAGCGGATCGCCGCTTCGTATTCGGCTCGCGAGATCGTATAGCGGTGTTCGTCGACGACTCGCGTACAGTAGTACCCGGTCGCTGCCGACCGTCGGAACAGGCCGTCGCGCCGGCCGCCGTACCGATCGACGTGCTTCTCGGTCGTCCGCCGGGACCGTTCATTGTCGTCCGCGACCTTCGCTTCGACCATCGAGAGGTCGAGACGGTCGAACACCAGTTCCAAGAGCGCGTCCGCCCGTTCGGCCGCGTACCCACGGCCCCAGAAACGCTTCCGAAGCCAGACGCCGAGTTCGCCGACGTCCCGGTCCCAATCGACGAAGAGCTTTGCACAGCCCGCGATCCCCCCGTACTCGTCTTCGTCGGCTTCGAACGGTCGGACGAGATAGCTGGCTTTCGTGCCTTCTTCCCAGCTCCGCTGTTCGTTATTGAGGAGTTCGCGGGCATCCATGACCGTGCGCGGCGAGTTCCAGTAGAGATGCCGCGTCACCTCCTCAATGTCGTCGTCAGCCGCACAGAGTTCGTAGTAGGTGAAGAGGTCGACGTTCTCCCGACAGAGGCGCTCGAGTTCGAGTCGGTCGGTCTCGATTCGATAGGGGAACAGATCGCTCATGATCCGGGTTTGAGCGACACGGTAAGTGAGTTCCTCTCCTCGTTGCGGCGATAAAACGGGAGAGGAGCACAGAACGTGCGAAAGCCCCCGACACACTCGGCTTCTGCTCACGGGCCGGAGGCCCGTTCGCATGGTCCGAGGGATCTTCGGTCCCTCGCTACCCGCGGCTCGTTGTCGTTCAAAAGCCGCGGAGCGCCTTTTGTGACGTGGTCAGAACGCTTCGCGTCTCTCGAACCATGCTCCTCGGCTCACTCACTCCGTTCGCTCGCCTCCGGTGCTTACGTCGCTGGGGTTCGCCGACCGCGCCGGCCCCTTTCAGTCCCGCCCGGTGGCGGTCGTTCGACAGGCAATAGGTAAGTCAACACTGCCCCCGCAACTCCACCGATCCACCGTCGTCGATCTCTACTACGGAGGCTTCGAAAGGACGGCGAGACGATAGCGATCGTCGCCGAGATAGCTCCAACCGCCTCTGCTCAATTCGACGCCAGGCCGGCACGCTTCGGTAGCTCTTTTCGAGTGGATCGATTCCCACCTACTATGCAGACCGTGATCCTCGCCGCCGGCGAAGGCACTCGGATGCGCCCGCTCACCGCCAATCTGCCGAAACCGATGCTCCCGATCGCCGACCGCCCGCTCGTAGCCCACACCGCAGAGGCTGCCGTCGACGCCGGCACCGACGAACTGATCTTCGTCGTCGGCTACGAGGCCGACGTCGTTCGTGAGTACTTCGGCGAGGAGTACCAGGGCGCTCAGGTGAACTACGCCATCCAGGAAGGTCAGGAAGGCACCGCTGACGCCGTCGCCGCCGCGCGCGACTACCTGGAAGGTGACTTCTGCGTGCTCAACGGCGACGATCTCTACGACCGGGCGAGCATCGCTACCCTGTTCGACTCGGTGCCGAGCGTCGGTGCCTACCGCGCGGACGAACCCTCGAATTACGGCGTGTTGACCGTCGATGGCGGACGGGTAACGGGTATCGTCGAGAAACCCGATGAGCCCGACACCGACCTCGTAAACGCCGGGGCCTATGCCTTTCCGGCCGAGGCGCGCGAGTGGCTCGACGTTCCGAAAGGTGACCGCGGCGAACGCGAGATCACCGACGTCCTCGCGCGCGCCATCAAAGAACGCGAGGTCTCCTACGCCGAGATCGGCCGTTGGCTCGGCGTGGGCCGGCCCTGGGAGCTATTGGAAGCCAACGAGTGGAAACTCGCCGACCTCGACCGCGACGTTCGGGGCGAAGTGGCGGACGACGCCGACCTCCGGGGTACCGTCGTCGTCGAGGAGGGTGCAACGATCGAACCGGGCGTCGTGATCGAAGGCCCAGTCCTAATCCGGTCGGGCGCACGCGTTGGGCCGAACGCCTACGTCCGGGGGGCGACCCTTCTCGGCGCGAACTCCAGAGTCGGCCAATCCGTCGAGGTCAAAAACAGCGTTATCATGGCCGATTCGAAGGTACCACACTTGTCATACGTCGGCGACAGCTTGCTGGGACAGGAGGTGAACTTCGGCGCTGGGACGACCGTTGCGAACCTCAGACACGACGACGAAGCGGTCGAACAGACCGTCAAGGGCGAGCGGACGTCGACCGGCCGCCGGAAGTACGGCGTCGTCGTCGGCGACGGGACAAAGACGGGCATCGACACGACGTTGTACCCCGGCGTGGTGCTCTCGGCGGGCGCGCGGACCGAACCGAACGAGACCGTCTCGCGCGATCGGTAGGGTGCCGTCTAGCTCCCCCTCCCCGTCGGCTCTCGGTCGGTCGAGAGGGCACTTATATCGGCACGACCTCTTGTCGTGACATGGTCGACGACGAGACGAGCGCCGACGAAATCCGCGCGTGGCTGGTCGAGCGCACGTATTCCGACGACGAACAGAACCTCGTGATCCTCGTCTACGCGACGACCGACGGCGAGCGCTACACGTGCAAGGAGCGCGCGCTCACGAGTTTCACCGGGCCGGCCCGGGACACCTACGCCGCAATCGACGCCTCGCCGGGAAACTTCGGCGACGTCACCGACCCCGACGAACGCGAGCGCTACGCCGCGGAAGCCCGCCGAATGGCTAACGAGCACGAACCGACCGACACGATCTGATCGAAAGGACCGACCCCCGACCGGTCGCCCCCGGTCACCACCGATCGTCGTATCGATCGCGGTCGCTGACGATCACGATCATCGCGCCGATCGCGCCTCGACCGACCGCTATTGCTAAAGATTCATGCTCGTAAGCGTCCGAGCTAGCATATGGCTGTCGTAAGCATCTCGATGCCGGACGAACTGCTGCGGCGGATCGACGGGTTCGCCGACGAACACGGCTACACCGGTCGCAGCGAGGTCGTACGGGAAGGTGCTCGTGATCTCTTAGGGGAGTTCGAGGACCGCCGCTTGGAGGATCGGGAGCTGATGGGCGTCATCACGGTAGTGTTCGACTTCGAGACTACGAGCGTCGAAGGACGAATGATGCGCCTACGTCACGAGCACGACACGCTCGTGGCGTCGAACTTCCACAGCCACGTCGGCGATCACTACTGCATGGAACTGTTCATTCTCGACGGCACGCTAGAGGAGATCTCGACGTTCGTCGGGAAGATCCGCGCGACGAAAGACACCCTCACGGTGGACTATTCAGTTATTCCGGTCGACGACTTCACCCGGACGCTCGCTGGATCGGAGTAAGGTCTCACTGGTCGTATTTAGCTTAGCGGCTTTTTGGAAAAGAGCCGCTGAGACCGTTTCGGAAGCCCCCGCGGCTCTCGACGGCCCGGGACTCGCTGCGCGCCTCAGTCGCTTATGGTTCAAAAGGCGCTCCGCGCCTTTTGCCGTTGTGGGAAATCGAAGATTTCCCGCTTGCAGCAAAAACGCTCTGCGTTTTTGCCACATCACGAAAGACGCTTCGCGTCTTTCGAACGACTGCGTTCGCTCCCTTCGGTGCTTGCGTCGTCACAGGATCGCGTCGCGATCCTGTTGGCTCACGAGAGTGCTACGAGAGACGCTTCGCGTCTCTCGGCATGACAAGAGAGCTCCGCTCTCTTGAACCACTTCGCTCTCGTGAACCTGGAAGGGGCCGACCGGTCGGTGAGCGAGAACCCGTAAGCACGCCGAAGGCGCGCGCAGCGTGGTTCGCAGCCGCCGAGCGTGTCGGGGGCTTTCAAACCGTTTAATCCGACCCTCTGTTCCGTTTCTGCTCCGAGTTCTCAGTCTTACTCACGCACCGCCGGAGACGAGCACGAGCGCGAGCGCGCGATAGAGCCCGAAGGCGACACCGGCCGAGGCCACCAGGGTAACGAGCCAGGCGACGACGGTGACGCCGATCTTCCGGCCCGAAACGCCCGTCGAGCCGACGACGAGGCCACTGCCGATCACGCTCGATATGATGATGGTATTGAACGAAATCGGAATGCCGAGCGCGATCGCGACCTGGGCGATGATGAACCCAGGTATCAAGGCGGCGATCGACCGCCGGACGCCGAGTTGGGAGTACTCCCGCGAGACCGCTTGCAGGAGTCGGGGCGAGCCCATTCAGGCTCCTAAGAGGATACCGATCGAGCCGAGCGCGAGCAGGAAGACCCCGGGCGTGCCGAGCGAGTCGAACAGGGGTTCGAGCGGGCCGATCGCGAGCCCCACTTGGCTGCCCCCGCTCGAAAAGGCAACGACCGCCCCGAGCCCGATGAGGAACTGCCGGATGCCGCCGTCGGCCGATCGGAGCATCGACCGGCGCATCCCGTAGAAGACGAGCGCGGTGAACGCGAGGCTCGCAACAAGCATGATAACGGTGTACGAGCCGAAGAGGGCGAGTTCGAGCCCGACGAGCGCGCTCGCGAGCCCGGCTAAGGTACCGCCGCTCGCCGCGGGGAAGATCGCAAGCTGGACGTTCGCGAGAATGAACCCGACGATACCCGCAAGAAGGGGAACGCCGACGACCTCGGGGACGTCGTCACGACGGAGCAGGGTCGCCGTCCCGTAGGCGATCGACGCCGAGACGAACGGCACCGCGATCCAGAAGGCTGCGAGACGCTGGTAGGTAGAAAAGGCCGGCCCGCCGCCGAGGGCGAGGCCCGCGCCGATGACCGCGCCGGTCACGGCGAAGGCGGCGGGGATCGGATAGCCGGTTTGGACGCCGACGGCGATGAACGCGGCGGCGGTGAGTAGTCCCGCAGTCGCAGCGAGGGGAGTGATCGAGACACCGTTGATCAGGTCGTTGCCGACCGTCTCGGAGATACTTCCCCCACTGAGCGATCGCGCCGAGCGCGGCGAAGATCCCGACGAAAAAGGCCGCCCGCATCGTTGGCACGGCGTTCGCACCGACCGCCGGGGCGAAGGGCGGGGAGTTCGACGACGCTCCGAGCGCCCACGCCATCGAGAGGCTCGCGATCACCGCGACGCCGACGATCAACAGGGAGGGATCGGCGGCCGTCATCAACGTACAGCGGCGTCGACGCTCGGCGGTACCCGGTCGCGCTTCGGGGGGTTCCGACACCGCACCGCGCTCGCAGGGGTCTTCGACCCGGATCGGCCCTGTCCGTCGCTCTCGTCGAACGTTCGCATTACCGTCTTGTGATATACCCCCGGTGCTCAAAGCCGTATCGACTGCGGAACACGGGCGAACCCACGAGCGAGGTCGTCGAGTCGGCGTCGTCGCGCGACCGTTCGGACTCGAAAAGGCCTATGAGCGAACCAAGCCAGAACGGGATATGAGCGAAGCGGACGCCGCGGTCAACGTACAGTTCGACGCCCAGGGGCTGGTTCCCGTCGTTGCCCAGGACACGGATACCGAGGAAGTGTTGATGCTCGCGTACGCGAACAGGGAGGCGATCTCTCGCACCGCCGAGACGGGCTTTGCACACTACTACTCGCGCAGCCGTGAGGCTGTCTGGCGAAAGGGCGAGACCAGCGGGCACGTCCAGCGCGTCGGGGAGATCAGGATCGACTGCGACGGCGACGCGATCCTCTATACCGTCTCCCAGGCGGGCGGGGCCTGTCACACCGGCTACAAGACGTGTTTCTACCGGACGGTGGAAGGTGTCGAGAGCGCTGAGGACATCGAGAGCGCCGGGAGCGCCGACGGGATCGGCGAGGAAATCGGCACGACGGAGGACGGCTCGACCGCCGGAACCGGAACGTCGGCCGATACTGACGGCACCGACGAGGACGGAAGCGGAACCGACGGCGGGAACGGGATCAAAAGGACGGATACGGACGCGACGGCCCTAACCGTCGCAACGCGGGTCGTCGACGACCGCGTTTTCGATCCCGAGGCGGTCTACGAGTAGCTATGGCGGGGACGGCTTCGACCGCCGAGGGAACGGACCTCCTCGCACGGCTCGCCGACGCCCACGAGGACTACGAACGCTGCCGTGAGCGAGTGGCCGAGATCGGCGAGGACGACCTCCGAGCGCTCGCCGATGCCCACGACGAGGCGACGACGCTGCTCGATCGCTACGAGGGCCGCGCGACGGGAAGCGGCGACTTCGAGGCGTTCGTTACCTTCCAGAGCGCCTTTGCCGAACACACAGAAGACCTCCCCGACGACCTGCCGGCGCGAGAGGCCTTCGAGCGCGCCGCCGAACGGATCGACAAGCGTCGTCTGACCGAACGCGACTTCGAGCGCGCCCGCGAGGCGCTCTCGACGGCCGAGGAATCGATCGCAAGGCTCGACGACCGGGCGACGGCCCGCGAGCGCTACCGCGAGGCGCGCCGCGCGGTTCTCGAACGCCGGCGGGACGCGGACGAACGGATCGAGGAGCTCTCTGCGGTACGACGGTACGGCGAGGCCGATCTCGACGCGCCGGTCGAGGAGTTACGAAAACCGATCGCCGCCTACGACGAAACCGTCCGCGAGGCCTTCGGACGGTTTCGCCGCGAGGAAAGCGCCCGCGACGTGCTGGCGTTCGTCGCGACGACCGCACCGTACCCCCTCGTCCCCTTTGTGCTGCCGCCCACGGACTTGGAGTCCTATGTCGAACGCCACGAAGCGGGAACCGAGCCGATCCCGACGCTGCTCGAATACGCCGGCTACTCGGGGTCGAAGCTCGATCACTACGTCGCCGATTCCCAGGAATTGAAACGCCACGTCGCAACCCACTGTACGTATCTCGAACGCCTCGACGCCGCTCCCCTCGAAGTCGGGTGGCCGCCGCCGCCGGCCGACCGGCTGTGGTGGCGGGCGCGCGAACTCGTCTCGGTCGCCTCCCGGTTCGCCGACGAAGACTGTATCGCGGCTCTCCGGCGGGTCAGGGGGCTCGCTCGCGATCGCGAGCGCTACGAGCGCCTGCGCGAAGCCGCTCGCGCGCGTGAGGTGCTCGACGCCGAGACGCGCGAGCGACTGCAACGCGGCGAGATCCGGCAGGAGGTAGCGACGCTTCGCGACGAGCGCGAGCGATTGGACGAGGCGCTATCGACCTATCCGGCGGTGTAAACGGATCGAGACCGCCGGTTCGCGGAACGTCCGTCGGTCGGTGTCCCTCCTTCCCTTCCGAATCGGCGCGCCCCGAGCGTCACCAGAGCTACGCCGATACCGACCGAACTGGATCGACATGGAGGTCACGATTCTCGGAACCGGAGCGCCGGAGGGACTGCCGGTGCTCGGCTGTGACTGTTGCACGTGTTCGTACGCGAGCACCCACAGTATCGAACGAACCCGGTTTTCGGTTCACGTCGAGAACGACCGAACCGGATGAGCGCTGCTCGTCGATGCGAGCCCCGATATCGGACGCCAACTGCTCGATCGGGACGTCTCGCTCCCGGATGCAGTTCTCGTCACACACATGCACTTCGACCACCACGCCGGTCTGGGCGAGCTTGGGACCCTCGGTCGGTCGATTCCGGTTCACGCCGCCGCGGACAACGGACGGACTGGCGACCCGGCGATCGGAGCCGAAAGCATCGCGAGCGCGATCCGCCAACGATACGGGCACGCCCGGGAGTTTTCGATCCGCGAGCACGCGGCGCTCGAACCGTTCGACACGTGTGGGTTCCGGGTTACACTGATTCCGGTTCGTCACGGCGACCTCGCCTGTTTCGGCGTCCGCGTCGAAGACACTGAAACGAACAGTGCAGTGGCTATCTCGGGCGATACGGACTATGCGATCGACGAGCGCTCGCGCGAGGTCTTCGGCGACCTGGACCTGTTCGTCGCGGAGGCATCGGTTCCCGCACGCGTTTCCGAGTCGGTGCCGAGCGGCCGGCAGCCGACGCTCGAATTCGACGGCGAACACTACGACGAGGCGGGTGGTCCCCGAAGCGTCGCGAGGGGCCACATGACGAGGGAAGGCGCACTGGCGCTCGCGGCGGACATCGGTGCTCGACGAACGCGCCTCGTCCACGCTTCACACTTCTATCCCGTCGCGGAGGCGTCTTGCGAACCGCTCGCTACCGATGGAGAGCGACACGTCCTGTAGTCCGATAGTTCCGTTCGACACGCTCGGCGTGACCCAGCCACAATCGGTGATGTGCTTGAGGCCGATCGGATCGAACGCGATCGGAACTACGGTAGCCGAACCGGGCGCGAATCAGACCTCGACGCCGGCCTTGGCTCCTTCGAGGGCTCCTGCCATCTCGTCGGCGAGTTCGACGGCGCGCGCACGATTACGGGCCTCGGCATACACGCGGACGAGCGGTTCCGTCCCGCTGGGGCGGGCGAGCACCCACCCGTCGTCGTAGTCGAGGCGGTAACCGTCGGTAGTATCGAGATCGCCGTCGGCTTCGCTCGCTCGCGCCTCGATAGCGTCCGTGATCGCCTCGCGCTCGCTTCGATCGCCGTACTCGATCCGTCGTCTGACGTTGTGGTAGGTGTCGAACTCCGCGACGACCGCCGACGCCGGTCGCTCGGCAACGAGCGACAGGAACCGGGCTCCGACGTACGCCCCGTCGCGGGCGAGCCGGTAGTCGGGGAAGAAGATCCCGCCGTTGCCCTCGCCGGCGATCGGCACCGACTCGCCGCGTTCTTCGAGGTCGCGGATCTCAGTGACGATATTGGTGCTGCCGACCGGCGTGAGTTCAACCCGTGCGTCGGCGGCGTCTGCGACGTCCAACAGCCGCCGGGAGGCCGTCACCGCCGAGACGACTGTGTCGTCGGCTTCCAGTTCCGCGGCGGCGAGCGCGGCGAGCGTCGCGTCGCCCTCGATATACGTCCCGTTCTCGTCGACGAAGATCGCCCTGTCGGCGTCGCCGTCGTGGGCGATCCCCACGTCGGCGTCGCTCGTCTCGACCAGCCGACCGAGTTCGCCCAGGTTTTCGGGGATCGGTTCGGGGTCCCGGCCGGGGAAGGTCCCGTCGGGCTGGGCATGTACCGTGAGCACGCGACAGCCGAGTCGCCGGAAGAACTCCGGGCTCGTCAGCGCACCCGCGCCGTGGCCGGGATCGAGCGCAACGGTGGGGTTCGCCGCTGCGATCCGTTCGGCGTCGACGGCCGTGAGGAGTTCGTCGACGTACGCCCGACGGGCACCGTCGACCTGTCTTCGACCACCTACCTCACTCCAGGACGCGCGGGCGAACCGTTCAGTTCGCAACACCGACTCGATCCGTTCGACCTCGGCGACCGGGGGTTCGATCCCGTCGTCGCCGATCACCTTCACACCGTTGTACTCGGGCGGGTTGTGGCTCGCGGTGATCATCATCACTGGCACACCCTCGCGCTCGGCGTACGCCTGTGCGCCGGGCGTCGGGACGATCCCTAAGCGGTGGACGGCCGCTCCGACGCTCCCTAGCCCGCTCGCCGCCGCGTCGGCGAACAGCCGACCGGTCACACGCGTGTCGCGGGCCACGGCGGCCTCCTCCACCCCCCAGACCGTCCCGGAAGCCATCGCCACGCGGCAAACGAACTCCGGGGTAAGGTCGTCGTTCGCGACCCCCCGAACGCCGCTCGACCCGAACACCCTCATCGATACGTGATACACGCCCGAACGACAAATCGGTTGCGACGCTTCGACGTGCCGACTCGCGTTCCGTAACGCGTTCACCATCCGTTTTCGGTCGTCCGACCCGGACGACCTGCCGGTCGTCGGTCGCCGACCCCCATCGATCACCGGATGGAGATCGATCGACGGTGTTTGATTAAGCGACGAGGAGCAACAGGAACGGTTCGGGTGGGACTGGAAGGGGCCGCGGCTCCTCGATCGGTCCCGGGCGTTCACGAGAGCTTCGCTCTCGTAAGCCAACAGGATCGCGTCGCGATCCTGTGACGAAGCAAGCACCGCAGGAGCAACCGGAGGGAGCGACTGAGGCGCACAGCGAGACCCGCGAGTCGAGAGCCGCGGGGGCTTCCGAAACGGTCTCGATGGTCCTCTCCGGAGAAATCTCCAAAGCGGCGCGACCGATCGATCCCACCGAGCGTTTAGGCCTTACCACCACCGACTCACCCTATGATCAGTTTGGACGAAAAGCGCGTCCACGGTCCGGATACCGACCCCGAGACGGCGATCGTCGCGAGCGAGACCGGCGTCGGGATCGTTTCGCTCGCGGGCGGACGCGTCGGGAGCGTCTCGCTTCGCTACCGTGAGCCCGCGCACGATGTCGCAACGGAGGACGGCCGGATCGTCGTCGGAACCGACGAAGGCGTTCTCGAACTCGTCGTTCCCGCCGACGGGAACGACCCCGACGGCAGGGCGATTCGCGAACTCGGCGGCCCGGCTCCGACGACCGCTCTCGCGGTCGACGAGTAGGGGACGGTTCTCGCCGGCGGCGACGGAGGGCTCGCCCGCCGGAACGGGAACAGGGAGTGGCACTCGCTCGGATCGGTCGAACCGCGCGAACCAATGGGCGAGACCCGGGCGATCGACGGCGACTTCCTCGCGAGCAGTGAGGGGGTCTTCCGGGTAGCGGGCGACGAACTACGGTATAGCGGCCTCGACGACGCCGCCGACGTGTCGAGCGTCGGGATACCCCACACGGCGACCGCTGAGGGACTGTACGCGCTCGGCAACGGCTGGCTCGCGATTCTGGAGGGTGGCTTCTCGGTCGTGGCCGCCGATCCCGAGACAGCGGGGCCTGGAGCGCTCGGTCGAGCGCACGCGGTGAGCAGCGAGGATGGTGGGGCCGACGGTGGCAGCGATGATAACGGTAGCAGCGACGACGGAAGCGAAGTATACGAACACGTCGATGGGAACTGGCAACGACGGGCGCTGCCGACCGACGACCGTGTCGTCGACGTCGCCTACGGTAAGCGACCCTACGCCGTGACCGAAAAGGGAACCTTCCTGGTCAGCGATGGGGACGAGTGGCGGACCCACCCGCTCGGGCTCCGTGGGGTTCGCGCACTCGCGATCGCGTTCCGGTAGCGTCCCGAACGTCGACTGGCGAGCTCCCGTCGGTCGTCGATCCCTGGCCGTCGACCGACGACCGTCAGCTCGGTCCGTTCGCGAACGCCGGCGTTCAGTCGGAAGTCAGTCGGCGGTGCCGGCGGAATCCGCACCGGATGACGAGACGGGCGCACGGCCGCCGCGGAAGTACGCGACCACTTCGTTGACGAGGTCCGGTTCGTACGTCCAGAAGCCGTAGAACTCCCCCGGATCGCGTTCCTCAGAGACGAGAGCGGCTTTGTGTGTGTCGTCGCCGTCCCCGTCGAAGACGACGAACCACGACTCTTTGACCTCGGCGTCCTCGCGCCCGTGAAAGTTCATCGTGTCGGCCTCGGCGTCAGGCGGCGTCCAGTCGGGTGCGCCGTAGGCGTGGACGGCGACGCCGGTGCGGGCGAGTTTGGCGTAGACGTCCCACTGGTGGCGCATGACCGACAGCCGCCGGAAACCGGCGTATAACTCGCCGTTGCCGACCTGCCAGGCACGGGTCTCGATTTCCCGGGAGGCGAGGATCATCCGGCGCTTGTCGTAGGAGGTAAACGCCGTCGTCGCGGCGTGTTCCAGAATTTCGGGGTACCCGTCCGACTCGAGGCTCTCGCCGGAAAAGGCCGCCGGATCGAACGCGAGCGACCGGTGGGCCGGTTCGACCGGGCCGGCCGCGAGAAAGCGCTCGCCGTCGTGAAGCATCGCTACCCCGGTCGGCTCGCCATACTGGGTGTTCGACTCCGCGACCATCACCAACCGCTGCCCGAAGAAATCATAGAGGTCCTCGATCACCTCGTCCGACCCACCGAAATTGTAGACGGTGAGCGTCTCCATCGTCCCATCGACCCGATCGAGAAGACCGGAGAGATCCACCGTCGCACCCTTATAACCAACCATCAATCAGCGTAATGATCCGTTGAACTTAGTACTTCGCGTCGAACGACAGTGAATCGTCGACCGTCGTTCGTCGACCTCAGCGCTCGCCGCGGTCCCGGTCGTAATCGTCGCGCCCGGCAGTGACGAAGTCGGAGCCAGCGTCGGCGTCAACACTGCAACCGGAGCCGCAGTCGGACTCGAACCCGGCCGACCGTTCCGGCGGTAGTCGAACACGGCATCGACGGCACCCGGCATGCGGGTCCGGAAGCCGTAGTACCGACCCGGCTCTCGTTCTTCCCAGAGCCGGAGGAGGTTTCCGGCGTCGTCGGTGATCGACCGGCGATCGAAGCGAGCGGAGCTAACGGAAACCGACGAGTTCGAGAACGGATCGGAAAGGCGTTTACTCCCGGGCGTTCTGCGACGGTCCATGATCGTTAGCGGCCGCAGCTCCCAGTCGCTCGCGGCAGCGCTCGCAGCCGATCTCGGCGAGTCGCTCGCGGATATCCAACGAGTCCGGTTTCCCGACGGCGAGATCCGCGTCGGCGTCGACCTCGACGGGAGCCGCATCGATGCCGGCGAACGGGCGATACTCGTCGCGGCGACGACGACACACGACGCGTTCGTCGAAGCGCTCGAGCTCCAAGACGCCCTCGGCGAAGCCGGCGTGGCGGAGATAACGACCGTCCTGCCCTATATGGGGTATGCCCGCCAGGACCGTGCGTTCGAGCCCGGCCAGCCCGTCACCGCACGTGCAATGGCCCGGGCGATTGCGAGCGGCACCGACCGCGTGATCGTCGTTAATCCCCACGAGGAGGCTATCACAGAGTTCTTCGACGTTTCCTGTACCACTGTCGACGCCGCCTCGCGGCTGGCGATTCCACTACCCGACCTCGCGGATCCGGTCTTTTTCGCCCCGGACGCCGGCGCGACCGCGCTCGCCGAAACCGTGCGGGACGCCTACGGCACCGGAGCGGTCGATTACTTCGAGAAGATCCGCCAATCCGGCGAGGAGATCGAGATTTCGCCCCACGACACCGACGTTCGCGGGCGCGACGTCGTGCTTGTCGACGACATCGTTGCCACCGGCGCGACAATGGCCGAGACGATTTCGATTCTCGGCGAACGCGGGGCCGGACGGGTCTTCGCGACCTGCGTGCACCCGGTGCTCGCCGGCAACGCCTATACACAATTAGTTAGGGCGGGCGTCGAGGCGGTGTACGGTACCGATACGATCGAGCGGCCGGTCAGTGCGGTGAGCGCTGCGCCGGCGATCGCCTGCGCGCTCCGGGAACGAACGTAGAAAGCGGGGAGCCCGATCGCCGAGACGGGAGCCGACCGCCGACACTGATCCCGAGTCGGGCGGTCGTTCGCCGAATCGCCGCCCACACCGGAGGCCGCTCGCGCCCAGTGGCCGTCCACGCTGAGTGACCGCTCGCCTCAGGCGGTCGCTTCTCGGAGCGGTTCGACGGCGATCGTCACGTCGACGCCTTCGATTTCCCACTTCTCGCGGCGGCCGCTCGTCGAGCCGTCGGGGTCGGCGAACTCCTCTAAGTCGACGAACTCGGCGGCGCGCACCTCGCTTTCGATGAGGTCGCGGTGTTCACTCACGAGGTCCGCCACCCGGTCGTCCTCGATGGCGACCGCGAGCCGGATCCGTTCTTCAAGGTCGAGGTCGAGGTCCTTTCGCATCCGCTGGACGCGCCTGATGACCTCCCGGGCGTAGCCCTCGGCTTCGATGTCGTCGGTGATCGCCGTATCGACGTAGACGCTCGCGCGCTCGCCCTCGCCGGGGACCTGCACCGGCGCGGCGGCGACCTCGGCCGGCGGTTCGGTCACGAAGGTCACCATGTCCTCGGTGAGGCCGACCGGCGGGCCGGCGCGTTGCTCGACCTCGCGTTCGAGCGCGGCGAGCGAGCGTTCGGGAACGCGGGCGTCGTTGAGCGCCCCGACCACGTCGTCGGCTCGGTCGCCGAACTCCGGGCCGACAACGGACATATCGGCGTCGGCGCTGTAACGCAGCTCCTCGAAGCGGTCGTCCTCGCCGAACACTATGACTTCGTAAGCGTTGAGCCGCTCCGCGATCAGTTCCCGGTGGGCCGCTGCCGCCGCCGCGACCGTGGCGTCGTCGGCGTCGATCACGATTCTGGAGACGGGCCACCGGAGCTTACGACCTTCGTTCTGGCGGGCCGCGGAACCGGCCTCCTCGATTGCGCGCAGCACGGTCATCTCGCCTTCGAGGGTCGCGTCGCGCCATCGCTCGTCGGCCGTCGGCCAATCGAGCATGTGCACTGTCGAGTAGTCGTCCTCGCCGGCGAGCGTGGTGTAGATCTCCTCGGCGACGAAGGGAGCGAAGGGTGCGATCAGCGCAACCGTCTCCCGGAGCACTCGGTACAGCGTCGCGTACGCCGCCCGTTTCCCGGCGCTGTCGGCTTCGTTCCACATCCGCTCGCGGACGGCCTGGACGTAGAATCGGGAGACGTCCTCGACGACGAAGTCCATGAGGGCAGTCACCGCCCGGTCCTGGCGGAACTCGTCGAACGCCGCGGTCATCTTGGCTTTCGTGGTCTGTAATCGAGAGAGTACCCACCGATCGACCGTCTCTAATCCCGCTTCGATCTCGGGATCAGCGAGTACGGTTTCGTCCGGATCGAACCCGTCGATGCGCATGTACGGTAGGGGGAACCGGAAGACGTTCCAAAGAATGTTGAGCCGCCGCTCCATTTCGGCAGTCTCGTTCCACGAAAAGCGCATGTCCTCGCCCTGGGGGCTCACCGACAACAGGAACAGCCGCATCGCATCGGCCCCGTGCTCGTCGAGGACCTCGCCAGGCTCGACGGTGATGCCCTTGGATTTCGACATGCCCCTGCCGTCGGGCATGAGCGCGTAGCCGTGCATCAACACCTCCTTGTAGGGGATATCGCCGAGTGCAGCGGACCCCATACCCAATTGCGACCAGAACCAGCCCCGCGTCTGGTCGTGGGCCTCCATAACCAGGTCGGCGGGCCACAGCTCCTCGAACTCCTCGGTTCGCTCGGGGTAATCGAGGGTGCCCCACGACGCGACCGACGAATCGAGCCAGACGTCGAAGACGTCCGGCACTCGCCGATAGGTGGTCCCGTTTTCGGTGATCGTCAGGTCGTCGACGGTCGGCCGATGCAGGTCGATCGACTCGGGATCGACCTCCTGGTCCGCACGCTCGGCCAACTCCTCGCGGGTGCTCACGATGATCGTCTCCTCGTCTAAGTCCCCGGGGTCCGCTCCCTCGGGCACCCAGATCGGCAGCGGGATGCCCCAGTACCGCTGGCGGGAGACGTTCCAGTCCGGAGCGTTTGTAACGAAGTCCCGAAAGCGGTTCTCGCGTGCCCACTCAGGGTGCCATTCCGACTCGGCGATGTTCGCGAGCAGTTCGTCTTTGATCTCGGTGATTCCGATGAACCACTGGTCGGTGACGATCTGGACGATCCCCGTTCCGCAGCGCCAGCAGTGCCCATAAGAGTGGACGTACGTCTCGTCGGCGAGCAGGTGGCCGCCGGCGTCGAGATCCGACCTGATATCGGCGTTCGCCTCGCGAACGAACTGTCCCGAGTAGTCGCCGGCGGCGTCGGTGAAGGTCCCGTCCGGGACCACCGGACAGAACGGCTCGAAGCCGAGTTCGGTGCCCCGCTCGAAGTCCTCCTCGCCGTGGCCCGGCGCGGAGTGAACTAATCCAGTACGATCGGCTTCGACGTAGTCGGCGGTGTAGACCGAAAGCGCGCCGTCGCCCGCGGCGTGACCGGGCACTTCGTCGGCCAGCGGATGGTCGTACGCCCAGCCGGCCATCTCGCTGCCGGCAACCTCGCCAACGACTTCGTAGTCGTCGTAGCCGCCGTGATCGAGTACGTCCTCGACGCACTCGGCGGCGATCCAGAGGAGGTCGGACCCGCCCTCTCGGTCCATGTGTTCGCCGCTGTCTTCGTTCTCGCGTTCGGCCCCGCGTCCGCCGTCGGTCACCTCGATCGCGACGCTTTCGCCGTCGGCGCTCTCCTCGTCGGCTCCGTCGTCGCCGTTACGCCAGGCACGGACGCCCTGGTAGGTGAGGTCGGGATCGACGGCGACGAACGTGTTCGCTGGGATCGTCCAGGGCGTCGTCGTCCAGATCACGAGCGACCCCTCCCGGTCGGCGAGGTCGAAGGTCACGTAGACCGAGGGGTCTTCGACGTCCTCGTACTCGACTTCGTTGTTCGCGATCCCCGTCTCACACCGGGGACACTGCGAGATCGAGCGCTTACCTTCCTCGACGAGGCCGCGCTCGGCGGCCTGGGAAAAGGCCCACCAGGCCGCCTCCATATACTCGGGGGTCACCGTCCGGTAGGGGTTCTCCCAATCCATCCAGACGCCGAAGGAGCGGAAATCCTCCTGAAGTCCTTCGAGTTGTTCGTCGGCGTAGGACTTGCATTCGTTGATGAAGGCCTCCATTCCGAACTCCTCGATGTCGTTTTTGTTCTCGAAGCCGAGTCGCTCCTCGACGCGCGTCTCGATCGGCAACCCATGCATGTCGTAGCCCGGGCGGTCGGTGACGTCGTAGCCCGACATCCGCAGATACCGGATGTAGACATCTTTGAGTGTCTTGTTCCACGTAGTGCCCATGTGAGCCGCACCGGACGTGTAGGGCGGACCGTCGACGAAGAAGAAACGCTCCGCGCCGTCCCGGTGGGCTTTCGTCCGCTCGTAGGCGTCGACCGCATCCCAATACTCGAACACGCCTTCGGTGACGGCGTGGGGATCGTAGCGGTCGGCGACCGGCTCGAAACGACTCATACCGGGAGGTGTGGCTCCGGCGGTAAAGAAAGGTCGGTCAGGCAGACGGGTCCGTCGGCGGCGATGCCGACAGCGACGGTGGCGATGACGGCAATAGAGAGCGAATCGATAGCGAGTCGCCGTCGGCGCCGATGGATCGATACCGCCCTCAGCGGTCGATGTCGGTACGAGCGTCGGAGGCGAGCCAGGCGTCGGGGTTGTCGGCGTCGTAGACAACGAGTCGATCATCGTCGAGTTCGAACTCCTCGTAGATCTCTTCGGTCTCCGATAGCGTGTCGTGGGTTCGCTCTTGATCGGTCATGGGTGATCGGTCCGTGGCGGCAGGACGTAATATTCTTAGATTTGATATTGGATATAACTTTTGTCGCATTAATATACGATAAACCAAGTCCGCAAATAGTACGGTCGAGTCGCGAACCGGTGGCGAGTTGCGAACCAGTAGCTTTTGCCGCACGCACGCGGAAGAACGAGACGACGTATGCCGAATCCCGACTTCCCCGACCCGGCGTCGAGCAATCCCTTGGCCGCGGAGTGCTTGCGGTGTCCGGCGCTCGTCGCCGCGCGCGAGCGCATCTGTTGGGGCGTCGGCCCGCGCGACGCGTCGGTGGTCGTCGTCGGCGAGGCACCCGCCGCGGGCGAACCCGACGCCGACCGCTGGCAGGGCGGCAACTGGACCGGGATGGCCTACACCGGCCGGCGCTCGGGGCGAAAGATCAGGGAAATGTGCGAGCAACTAAGCCTCGAAGAGGCATACTTTACGAACGCGGTCAAGTGCTTTCCGAGCGCCGCGATCGAACCCGTCGAGACGGGCCGTGAAAACGCGGGCGGAACCGACGGAATCGACAGGATCGACGAGGCCGATGAGACCGACAACCGCGAGCCGACGGCCGAAGAACGAGCGAACTGTCGGCCGTATCTCCGCCGCGAGATCGAAGAGGTCGGTCCGGCGTGTGTGCTCGCGACCGGGGGACACGCCACCCGATCGTTGCTGGCCGTCGAGAACCGTACGGTCGAGTCGTTTCTCGATCTCATACTGGAGGTACAGGACTGTCCGACGCTCGAGGTGCCGGTCCTCCCGGTTCTACATCCATCGTATCAAGAGGTCTGGATCTCCCGGCTCGGCTACTCCTACGGAGGGTACATCGAGGCGGTCCGGCAGGAACTACGGGCCCTCGGCGCGCTCCGATAGCGCTGGAGTCGACGGCCGACTGCAAATCGCGTTCCCGGCACCGATCCGAGCTATTCGCAGTCGTCGTTGTCGTCTTTCGTCTGGCACTCGCTGCGGAGTTTCTACCCTTGGGGTTCGGTTCCGTCCCAACTGTGGTCCGAACTCT
>PXRY01000110.1 GCA_003022925.1 Halobacteriales archaeon QS_8_65_32
GGGGCTTCCAAAACGATCTCACCAGCACCATCCGAGACTGCCCTCGATCGAACACCACCGATCGCCGAACCCGAGGGGTTTTGCTCCCTCGCCCGCGTGAGATCGACATGGCTATCGGCGACGTTTCCCAGGTGACGACCGGCGACTGTCACGATCTCTCCTACGTCGACGTCGGACTGTACGACACCCCGGGCTACGGGTCGGTCTACGTGCTCGACGCCGAACGCCCGGCGATAGTCGACACCGGGATCGGGACCAACTACGAACTCGTTCTCGACGCGCTCGCGGAAGCAGGGATCGCCCCCGAGGACGTCGCCGTGATCGCGCCGACGCACGTCCACCTCGACCACGCCGGCGGGACGGGCTACCTCGCCGAAGCCTGTCCGAACGCGGCGATCGCAGTCCACGAGATCGGCGCGCCCCACCTCGTCGACCCTGCTCGGCTCGTTTCCGGGACGAAACGGGCGGTCGGCGCGCGCTGGCAGTACTACGCCGACCCGAAACCCGTTCCCCAACAGCGAACCCGCGAACTGACAAACGGCGACGTGATCGATCTCGGCGATCACGCCCTGGAGGTTCATCACGCGCCGGGCCACGCCCCTCATCAGGCGATCTATCACGACCCGGCGAACGACGCGGTGTTCACCGCCGACGCCGCCGGAATCTACATCCCTGAACGCGACGACCTCCGCCCGACGACGCCGCCGTCGAACTTCGATCTCGACGCGTCGCTGTCCGACGTCGAGACGATCGAGGCCATCGATCCCGGAACGTTGTTGTTCGGGCACTTCGGACCCCGCGAGACCGGGAACGTCCTCCCGCGGTACGCGACCTTACTAACCGAGTGGGTCGAGGCGATCGCCGCAGCGCGCGCGGACTTCGAGGACGACGAGGCCGTCGTCAAGTACTTCGTCGACGAAGCCGATACCGCGGCGGTCTGGGGCGACGAACACGCCGCCGCTGAGACCGAGATCAACGTTCGCGGCGTGCTCGTCGCCCTCGATCGCCGGGAGGGGTAGCCCACGTCCAACCCGGCGGCCAGCCCCTCCCGGCTGCGCCGTCGCAGGAGCTGTTCTTTGGCTATAGCTCCGCCGAGTATCACTCGGCGGTATCGGCTCGGATTGTGCAAGCCGGACCGTTATACGCGTGTGAGTTACAATGACACGTAACCCGAAGCGCGGCTCGGAGGATACCAAACGGCGAAACGACCGACAGCGTGCGGTCAGACCGGAGCTACTACAGCCTATGACAGCTCAAGGGGGGAACGGGCGGGCGGCGGGGTATCGGACGATCGGACAGTGTGCGTACTGTCGTCGGGACACGGCGGCAGGGGAGGGGTGTACGACCGATAGGATCACCTTTCCGGACGGCGTCGTTCTCGACGCGATTCCCTACGGCGAGGAGAGCGTTTCGCACGTCACTGACCGGTGTCCGGGCTGTGAAGCCGCCCGCGAGGGCTATCACCACCCCTTTTGCCCGGTCGAGGAGTGCCCTCGGTGTGGCCGCCGGCTCATGCAGTGTGGCTGTCTCGACACCGACTGCGTGTCCCGACGCTGGCCGGAATAACGGAGTGTGATTTGCCAGTTCGTTGAGTCGTTTTTAGTGTAGCGGCTTTTCACAAAAGAGCCGCCGCGACCGTTTCGGAAGCCCCTGACACGCTCGGCTCACGGAAGACGGTCCTGCTCGCTCCCTCCCTTCGGTCGCTCCGGTGCTTGTCCTCGAAAATCGAAGATTTTCGGGATCACGAGAGAGCTTCGCTCTCTCGAACGACGTCGCCCGCCGTCGCCGACCGGTCGGCCCCTTCCAGTCCCACCCGAACCGGTTTCCGTCGATTTTCATCGCGTAACTAGACACGGCTGCCCGTTCGCCGCCGTTCTCGGACCCGGACGGAACGCCAGTAGGGACGGAGCGACCGAGGCGCGGCTGGAGCGGAATCGGGGCTACGGCTTGGGCTTTGCGTCGTCGATCGCTCACGCGTTCGACGCGTCGAGCGCCTCGGCCGCATACTGCGCCGCGTCAGCGGGCGCGTGACAGTCGATCGCTACGCTGCGCTGTTCGCCCACCGCGAGGTCGTACGGCCGGCTCTCGATCGTCTGCAGAGCGTCGCCGGCGTCGTCGTAGAAGGTACACGCGACGACGGCGCGGCGCTCGCCGCCGCCGTTGACGAGCGTTCCCCGCAGCGATGCCGGAGCACCGTCGCTCGCCGCGAGATCGACGTCTTTTCCTCCATCGTCGACGAACGACGCCCCCGAAAAGGACAGTTCCGCCGCCGTCTCACCCTCGCCCTCACCCCCACTGTTGCGGTAGGCGTCGATCTGATTCCTGATTCCTTCCGCGCGCCGGGCGGCCTTGCCTGATGCGCGGCTCTCTATGTCGACCGTCAGCCGGTCGATGTCCGATAACAGCGACTCGCGGCCGGTACGGCCGTCACCGTCGCGTTCGGCGAACTCCGCCAGCCGATCGCGGATCTCGTTCGTCTGATCGCTCACGTCGGTGTCGGCGCGCGCGTCGATCTCGTCGAGCGCGGTCCGGAAGTCGAGCGTCGGCGGGAGACCACTTGCTTTCCCGGCCGCTCCGTTCGACTCGGCTGACTCGTCCGCGTCCCCCGCCTCGCGCGCGCGCAGTCCCTCGTGCTCGGGCGAGCGCGATGCTTCGACGAGTTCGCCCTCGTCTTCGAGGTCCGAAAGGTGGTCCCGGGCCTCGCCGGGTGCGAGGCCGCCAACGGCGCTCGCGACCGTCGCCACCCGCTCGGCGCTCACCTTGCCCGTGCCGGCCCGCTCGTCCTTCCGGAAGGGTTCTGTCTCCTGTAAGAAGTCGAAGACCGCTCGGACGTCGGTCTCGCCGCCGATCGCCTCGTGCCACGATTCGGGAAAGGCGCTCAGCCGATCGGCCTTCTCGTCGAGCACGTAGATCCCATCGGCCGTACCGTCGGCGGCGTTCGTATCGGCCGCGTCGGTGTCGGCCCCGTCGGCCCGTCTGGCCCGGAGTTCCTGCAGCAGGAGGCCGTCGGAGATCGTATACGAGTCCTGGTCGCTCAGTTCCTCCGCGCGGGTGTCGAGTGCGACCTCCCCGTCAACGTTCGCGAGGTCGCGGGCGGCGGCGACGAGGGAATCCTGGGCAATGCCGGGTGTGTTCTCCGCGTCGTACTGCTCGCAGAGCGCAAGCAGGTCCTCGGCCCGGAGCGTTCCCCGCTCGGTCGCCGCGTCGAGAACACGGTCGTCGAATGCGGTGTCGTCGGTAGCAGTCATCTCGCGTACGTTACGCGCGACGGGCACCTAAACGGTCCGACACCGGCTGAACGATAAGGGTCGATACGCGCCGAACGAGACCCCCTTGCGCTCTCCAGGTCGGCGATCCGACCCGACCCGCCGGCAGACCCGCTCGCAGCACGCAGCGACGCGTTCTCAGTCGGCGAAGTCGATCACGCTTTCGAGGTCGAGTCCGACTGTCCCCTTTCGGTAGCCCTCGACGTTACCCGACGGCCGGACCCGGTAGACGACGGCCGGTCGGTGGTGGACGTCCGGCGTTTCGGCCCGGATCGGAGCCCACTGCGCGGTCGAAAAGCTCGAACAGTCGACGAACAGGGTCGCGCCGCCGCCGTGAGCGGCGAGTTGGCCCGAGGTCTTGGTCTCTGCGGTGTCGCGGATCGCGGCGATCGGCCCCGACGCGGCGCGGTTTTGGGGCACCTGCGGACGGGTCACTTCGATGAGGGCGTTCGTCGTTCCCTTCTCCGCACGGAAATCGAGCGAGTGACCCGTACTCACCTCGATCTCGGGGGTCACCGCATAGCCCGCCTCGACGAGGAGCTTCGCGGCGAGGAACTCGCCGATCGCCGCACTCATCCGGACGCGATCGACGTGTTCGGCGGTGCCTAACTTGCCCGCCATCACGTATCGGTAGTCGTCGAGCACGCCGGTAGCGAGGAACGTCTCGACGAACTGTGTGGCTTCCTCCCAGTCGGCCTCGGGGAAGCCTGCGGCGTGCTCGCGGAAGAAGGCCCGCGTCGAGCGGCGGCCGTCCTTCGACATGAACACGGGCAGGAGGAACCACGAGACGTGCGGGAAGGGAGCGAGCCAGGGTTCCTCGTCGTGCAGCGTCGCGAGCAGTTCGCGCTGGGCCCACCGGGCGACCTGATAGGGCACCTCCCCCCAGCCGAACTTCTCGGTGCGCCAGAGCGCTCGGGGGGTTTCGGTGTTGCCCATCCAGTACGCCTCGTCGTCGCGGCGAGCGAAAAGGGCTACATCGCCGTTTTCCATCTCGAAGCGATGGGGTTCCCACCCGCCCGTTACGTCGAAGCGGGGGGCAACCGACTCCGCACCGATGTTGTCGTCGAGCGAGCGAAGGATCTGGCCGTGAACACGCTCGTCACTCCAGGCCTCGGGCGAGTACCGGAAGCGAAGCGGCCGTGCCACGAATCTGGCGATAGTACGGCGCGAGCAGGAATACGTCTTTGCTTCGCCCCTCCGGTGGTGTTCGCTTCGGCGGCGTTCGCCTCGGTGACGTCCGAGGAGAAACCCGCTGTGAGCGCTTCGGAGGGTCGGGGCGCTCGGCGAGCACCGGGCCCCGTCCGGTCCCGTCCAGTGCCGACCAGTCCCGCCCGAAGCGGTTCACGTCGGGCCTCGTCGCCGAACCGAACACTGAACGTCGCCGCGCGTCGAATCAGGGTTCTGTTAGAGGCGAAACGCATCGGTCGAGCGCGCGGTCCGAACGCCGTACTCGGCCGCGTCGACCGTTTCGGGGACCCCGCCGTCCGGATAGCGCGACCGGAGGCTCGCGAGCACCGCGTCCCTGACACAGGCGCGTGCGGCCGCGCCGACCGGCGTTGCGCTCCCGGCGAACTTTGCACGTTCGCCGTCGAGGTCACAGCCGACGACGACCGCGTCGCTGGTCGTCCCCGAAAAGCCGGTCGCGGCGAGCAGGGTCGCCGTCTTGGCCTCAACGACGGTCGCGAGCAGCGTCGTGAGTCCCCCGTCGTCGAGCGCGTGGTCGGTGACGACGAGTACGTTCACCGTTCCCGGCGGGGGGTCGTCGGCTCCGGCCACTCCCGTCGAGGTAGTCGAGTCGGTCGTCCCACCAGTAGCGTCATCGGCATCGGCGTCGGCGGCGGCAGCGACGGTATCCGGGTCCATTGGGAGCGTCGCGGGGTTCGACAGGCCGGCGGTCGCAACGACGCTGACCGACCCGCTCCGGGCACCGCGAGCGTGATCGAGCGCGAGCCCGGTCAACAACGTCGGTCCGGGCTCGGGAAAGCCCGCTTCTCGGCGGCGTTCTGCAACATAGGAATCGAGGTCGGTTCTCGAAAAGCCGGTCGGAACGGAGACGTTGTACGCCGCCGACGCGACCCGAAAGCCGCCGCCGGACCCCGAAGAAAGCCAGCGCGTTCCGGGCCGACGGACTCGAAGGACGCCTTCACCGATCGTCGTCTCGAAGCGGTGGCCGTCGTCGGTCGCGCTCCGGCCGTCCCTGGAGGGGTCGGTCCCGTTACCCGAGTCGCGCTTTCGATCGGGATCGTCCTCACTCATCGGCGAGAATTCCGTCGAGAACGGCGACGAGCCGGTCGTTCTCCGCGGGGGTACGCACCGCGACCCGGATATGGGAGTCGAGCCGTCGAAAGGTCGTCGCGTCCCGCAGGGCGATCCCCTCCTCGCGCGCGGCAGCGACGACGCTTTCTGCGGTTCGCTGGCTTCCCTCGCTTCCGTCGTTCCCACACTCCGTGCCGAGGTCGCAGAGCAAGAAGGGGGCATCGGAGGGCCAAATGTCGGCGTGCGCCGAGAGGCGCTCCCGCAATCGAGCGCGCTCGGTACGGACGCGCCGGCGGGTCTCGCGAACGAACGCCCGGTCACGCAGGCAGTGGGTGCCCACGAGCGCGGCGGGTGTCCCGAGCGCCCAGGCCTGTCGGGCGTTCGAGAGTCGCTCGCGGAGATCACCGCGGGCGACGGCAAAGCCCGCTCGGAGTCCCGGCAGGCCGAACAGTTTGGTTAGCGAACGGGCGACGACGACGTTCTCGGGGTGATCGTCGGCCGCGAGCGACGCGCGATCGGTGAAGCCGAGAAAGGCCTCGTCGACGAGCAACGCGGTGTCGGTTCCCTCACAGCGGTTCGCGAACGCCCGTAACTCCTTGGTGTCGTACGCGTCGCCGGTCGGGTTGTTCGGCGTACAGGGGATTGCGAGCGCGTGGTCGCCGGGGTCGGCGTCGAGTAGTGCGTCGTGGGCAACGAACTCGGGAGTCCCCCCCTGCAACCGGACCTCGCGAGCGTACTCGCCGAAACTCGGGAACGGGACGAGTACCGAATCGCCCTTTTCGACGACGACCTCGCATGCAAGCCGGATCGCCGCGAGTCCCCCCGGAGTCGGGATTACCCCTGCCGGTTCGCAGCCGACGTGAGCGGCGGCTGCCTCCCGGTAGTCGGGGTAGTCGTCGGGCGGATACCGTCGGGCGCGATCGAGGGCTTCGAGGTACGCCTCCCGAGCGCCGTCGGGAACGCGAGGATTGACGTTCGCGCTGAAATCGAGCAGGTCGAAGTCGTCGCTGCTGCCGTGGGGAACCCGCCCGACGCTCGCCGTCGCCTCGGGGTCCATCAGCGACCGCCTCCCGAACGAGCCGTCTCGCGAATCTGTTTTGCTTTTGATACCGAAGCGTGCTCGTGTCCGGCGATCCCGAGGTTGATAGACGCTACTCGCATAGTGCCTCCGCAACGGCGAGGTCGGTCGGACGATTGACGTTCACCGCGAGGCGGGCGTCGTAACTCACATGGACGGTATCGGTACTGGTTCGTCGGTCGCCATCAGCGTCGGTTCGCTCGTCGCCGACGACAGCGCTCGCATCGGTGTCGGTAGTCGTGGTGGTCGTCGAGTGATCCCGGTCTCGGTCCTGGTTTCCCTCGTGGTCGGCTTCGGGGGTGGTCGCGTCCTTTCCGGCGACGACGTTGAGGCCGGTCGGCGCGAGTTCACGATCACCCCGTTCCCAGGTCGAGTCCGTGCTCGTCCCCAGGAGCCGTTTCAGCGCCGCCGGCACGCACACCGCGAGCGACGTCGGACACGTCTCGGCGCGATCGAGCACGCGATTTACCACCACTGGCGCGAGCAGCGGCAGATCACAGGCAACGGTGAGCACCGGTGGGCGAACCCGGTCGAGCGCGTACCGGAGGTCGGGAACGTATCCCTCGCCGGGGGTGTCGACGATCGTAGCCCGGGAACCGAATCGATCGGGATGCCCGGCATCGGATACATCGTCATCGTCGTCGCCGGCCTCACCCCTGCCCGCGTTCTCGTCGAGCAGACTCGCGAGGTGTGCGCGGGTATCGGGGGTGTGTGGGGAAGTGATCAGGTGCATGCGTTCGACCCGACTGTCGCGGAGGGCGGCGAGCACGCGTTCGACCATCGGGGTTCCACACACTTCGACGAGCGGTTTCTCGCCTTCGGTCGGATCGCCGGCCGGGTCGACATCGGTCGGGGTGGGTTGGGTCGGATCGTCGTCGGTCGAGGTATCGTCGCTCGGGGTATTATTGGGAACCGAATCGCTGGCGAGGCGGGTTCCACGGCCGCCACACATCAAAACAGCGTCCACGCTACCACCCCCGCGTGGATCGAAACGATGCGCCCGAGTTCGTTCGTCGCGCCGAGAACGTCCCCCGAGACGCCGCCCAGCCGTTGTGCGGACCAGAACAGGAGAACCACTGCGACTGCCGGCCCGGCGAGAAGCGCCGCGAGAAGGGCGGGCCCGCCGCTGATCGGTGCGAGGAGGAGTACCGGCGCGGCGGCGCTCAGAACGGGGACGAACGATCGCCAGTCCGAACTGGAGACGAGTTGGGAGCCGAGCCCCTCGTGTGCCGAAGAGCCGAAGCAGACGAGCGTCGCCATACCGGTTTTCGCCGAGACCTCCGCACAGAGCGCGACCGCGAAGGAAAGCGCCGGTCCCGCACCCGCGAGCGAGAACGCGCCGAGTCCGAGCGTCACGACCGCCAGCGAGACCGCGAGCGTCCCGGCAGCCCCGGTCTGCGAATCGGCCATGACGCGGAGCCTGTCGTCGGCCGTCCCGTGGATCGCCGCGCCGTCGGCTACGTCGGCGAGGCCGTCGGCATGGGAGATCCCGGTGACGAGGTAGACGATCGCGAGGTACAGCACCGCCGCGGTCGGGATCGGCACGCCGATACCGGTGATCGCAGTGACCGGCGCGCCGGTGAGCAAGAAGGGCGCGGCGACGAGCGCGCCGATCACGTAGCCCGCGAGCGGGAACGTAAGGGGCGCGCGCCGGAAGGCATCCCAGGCCTTCTCGGAGCGACCGACGGGCAGTCGCGAGAGCGCGCCGAGCGCGCCGCCGAGGGCGGTCACGACCACGCCGGCCACCTCGGTTCCGACGACGCCGATCGCTGCTGCGATTTCGAGCGCGAGTGACGACCGACGAGTTCGACGAACGCGAGCGCGACGACCGAGAGGAGGGAGGCGAGCACGCCGGCACGGGAGACCAGGGTTACCGCGCGGTCGGCGTCGTCCGTCGTCGGGAGGGCCGCCGAGGGGTTGAGCGCGTAGACGCCGGACTTTTCGAGTCGGACGCCGGCGATCGCGGCGAGCGTCGCCATCGGCCAGCCGGAGTTCGGCGACGGCGGCGCGCCGGCCCACTTGCTCGCCGCACCGAGCGCCATCGGATCGCCCGCAGTGAGCGCGAGCAAGAGGGCACTCAGCCGGGCGGGCATCCACATAGCCAGGTCGTCGAGGCGGGCGGGAGCCCACCCCGTGGGTTTCGAGCGGTAGCCGAGCATCGAGTCCATCGTGTTCACCGCCTTGGTCCACGTCGCCGCCCCGGCCGCCGCCGGCAGCGAGCGCGGTGCGAGAAGCGAGAAGGCGAGAAGCGGTGCGATCAGTCCGTCGGCGAGGTTCTCGCCCGCCGACTCGACGGCGGCGCTTCTGATCTCGCCGGGAGAGAGGGCCGTGCTGTCACGGCCGGCGAGCGACCGCAGGTCGCGGCGTGCCCGGGGCAGATCGGTCTCGCTAGCCACGATTACGCCGTGAGCGGTGTCGATCAACATGCGGCGGCTGGTCGTCGAAAAGAGCAGGCCGCCGGCGACGAGCGCCCCAAGCGTGCCGGAGCGACCGCGGGCGGGCGGCATCGAGAGGCGAGTTCGGGCGAGCGAGGCCGAGCAACGATCGGCGGCGACGACCGCGCCCGCGGCGACCCCGGCAGCGGCGAGCGGGAGACAGGCGCTTGCGAGCGCGCCGACGATACGCGGGAAGCGCCTCTCGCGGTCGATCGGGGCGACGAGACGGCCGAACAGCGCCACCGGGTGAATTCGGTGCGGGGGTTCGGCAAGAAGGGTATCGAGAACGAACGCGAGCGAGATCGCGCCGCCGGCCTGGACGCCGGGCGAGGCCCAGCGGGCGGGTTCCACCGGTGCCGTCCGCTCCGACCCCGACGTCGGCGTCGGTGGTCGTCGCCGCGCTCGGCGTCGCGGTCGCCGACCGACGGTAGGTCGCGTCAGTCCCATTCCGCGTTCGCCTCCAGATACGCGGGAAAATCGGCGAGCGGGACGTCCTCTAAGACGACGGCCGTTGCGCCGACCGCCTCGGCTCCGCCGTCGTCCTGGCGGTCGTCGCCGACGTGAACGAGATCGGCGAGGGAAACGTCGAGCGCCGTTGCGATTCCCTCGAACGCGCGCTCGTGGGGTTTGCGCCAGCCGAGATCGACGCTGGAGACGATAGCGTCGAAGCCGTCGGGATCGAGGTCGACATCGGATTGTTCCAGGGTTCGTTCGACGAGGCCGGGCACGCTACAGTTCGACAGCACGCCGACCGACCCGTGGCTCGCGGCGGCGGTGACCGCATCGACGGCTCCGGGGCGGGTCTCGACCTCGCGGTCGAAGGCGGCCAGTACGGCCTCGTCGATCACGTCGCCCGCGGGGTGGACGTCGCGGCTCGCGAGCGCGGCGCGGACGTACGTCGTGATCGAGACCTCCTCGCCGTCGGTCGCGTCGATGTCGTCGGCGGCCGCGCGGCCGGCGGCGGCCCAGTCGGCGGGCACCGAGACGTCACGGAAGCGGAGTTCGCGGGCGATCGCGCCGGGCGTGTCGTCGGGCCGGGGCACCGAGACGAGCGTGTCGAACAGGTCGAACGAGACAGCCACAGTGGACGAGAAACGGACGGCGGCGGTAAAGGGGTTGGTTCTGGCGGCGTGGTAGTACTGACTTGGAGGCTTGAAATAAAGCGGAGAATTGAATGGCTCGAAAGGCCCCCGACACGCTCGACTCGGGGGGCTCGCTGTCGTTCTGTACTCTTCTTCTGTCTAAGTCCCTCCGGATTAGCACTGGCCCCCACTGTTGAGGTTAGACCCCGACCGGCAGCCGGAGCCCTGCTTCGATCGCAAGCGCGGCGGCGATCGGGATAGTGAGGTTGTCGTCGAGGACGTAGCCCCAGGGGGCGGGTTTCACCCCGTCGGCCAGCGTCGCCGCGAGCGCGCCCAGCACGGCAGGAACGAGCGAAACGAAACTGAGGGCGATGAGGAGAGAGACGCCGAAGGTTACCAAGAGGACAAACCCCTGTTTCGCCGCGCGAAGTTCGCCCGACCCCAGCAGGCCGCTAACCGGATCGGCGATCGCGAGCATCAATATGCCCGGCAGCGCCGATCGGGGGTCAAATAGCAGGGCGACCAGCGCCATGCTGAACAAGTAAAGGAAGTAGCCCGCTAGGTTGTCCTGTTCGTACGCCCGGGTGAGGCGATCGAAGAGCCGCTGGAGGATCGCCCAGTCGAGCCCGACGTACAGCCGGAGCGCTTCGAGACAGAACGCAGCTGTGGCGACGGCGACGAGCACCCATCCCAACTCGCGCCAGGACATAACTCCGAGTAGATACGACAGTGGGAAGACGGCGCCCGAGACGTGGACGAGCCGGCGCGCGAGTTCGTCGGTAGCGTCGCCGGCCATCGCCGGTCAGTCGCCGCTCGCGTCGTCGCGTTCGTTCCCGCCGTCGGTGCTCTCGTCACCGTGCTCACTGCCACTCCGGCCGTCGGCACCCTCAACAGTGTTGTCGTCGCCGTCGGTGCCCTCGTCGGTACCGCCGTCGCCGACGACCGTCCCGTCGTCGTACTCGGCGGCGAGAGCGTCGAACGAGGTCGCTCCGGCCCGGAGGTCCGCTAGCAGGCGGCCGAGCGCGCCGGGTTCGTCGGGCGGGGCCGGAACGCGTATCTGGGTCGCAGAGTCGCGGTCGCGAAGCGTTACGGTATCGCCCTCTAACGTCTCGTAGTCGACGGTGAGACAGACCGGCGTCCCGACCTCGTCTTGGCGGCGATACCGGCGGCCGATCGAGCCCGAGTCGTCGTACTGGGCCGTCAGCCCGCGCTCGCGGAGCGAGCTGGCGATCTCCCGGGCGCGTTCGCCCAGTCCTTCCTTATCCATGAGGGGAAACACCCCGACGAACGTCGGCGCGACTTCGGGAGCGAGTTCGAGATACGTTCGCTCCTTACCCTCGACGACATCCCGGCGGACGGCGTGTTCGAAGACGGCGGCGAAGACCCGATCGATACCGAAGGACGGCTCGATCACCTCGGGGGTGACGTGCTCGCCGGCGACGGTCTCCTCGATCACGTCGAAGCCCGTTACCGCCACGGGGATCGCGCAGGTCTCCCCATCGACGTCGATCTCGATTGCCTCGCCGTCGAACGCCTCGGGGTCGCTCGCCGCGCGCTCCTCCAAGGCCTCGACGACCGCCGGGGCGCGCTCGCCGAACTCCGGACCCAGAAAGCTCATATCCGGGTCGACCGCCGGTCGTTCGATTTTCTGAGGTTCGTCGTAGGGCTCGAAGATCGTCATCGACTCGCCGGAAAAGTCGGCGTGTCGCGAGAGGTCGTAGCTTCCTCGGGTCGCGAAGCCGGTGATCTCGACCCAGTTGCCGCCGAGTTCGGCTTCGGCGTCCCAACACTCGCTCGCGTAATGGGAGAGTTCGCCGGGGAGGTGCTGGCGATACCGAAACCGGTCCATGTCGATACCGATCCGCTCGTACCACTCCGCGGCGATCCCGAGGTAGTACGCGATCCACGGCTCGCCGATCAGTCCTTCCGAGACCGCTTGGGCGACGGTCGTCTCGACGTACTCGTTCCCCTCCGCTCGCTGTTCGTCGATCGGATAGAGTGTCAATGGAACATTGGCGACCGCGGCGAGATCGGGGTCGGCGTCGGGGTCGCTGCCGTCGACCTCGCTTTCGGGATCGACGAACAACTCCAGTTCGGCCTGGGTGAACTCCCGCACGCGGATGATCCCCCGGCGCGGGCTGATCTCGTTGCGGTAGGCCTTGCCGATCTGGCCGACGCCGAAGGGAAGTTGATTCCGAGCGTACTCGGCGAGGCGGGGGAACTCGACGAAGATCGCCTGGGCGGTTTCGGGCCGGAGGTAGCCCGGTGCCGCAGAACCCGGTCCGATGTTCGTCCCGAACATGAGGTTGAATTCCGAGACCGACGCGTCGGCGAGCGAGGCTCCGCAGTTCGGACAGGCCACGTCGTGGTCGGCGATCAGGTCGGCGACCCGCTCGGTACCGAAGGCTTCCGCGTCCTCGATGTCGGTCGCGGCCTCGACGAGGTGGTCCGCGCGGTGGCTCTCCCCGCAGTCGGGACACTCGATCATCATATCGTCGAAGGTGTCGAGATGGCCCGACGCCTCGAAGACGGGTTCTGGCATGACGGTCGGGCCGTCGACTTCCATATGGCCCTCCCGCGTGAGGAACCGCTCGCGCCAGGCGTCCTCGATGTTGCGTTTCAGTGCCGCGCCGAGCGGGCCGTACGTGTAAAAGCCCGCGACGCCGCCGTACGCTTCCGCCGCCGGGAAATAAAACCCCCGGCGGGTGGCGAGTTCGGTGAGTCGGCTGCGATCGGTCATGCGTGGTTAGTCGGATTGGGTCGAATCGGATCGAGTCGTCGTGTAATTCGCTCGTCGATCGGGGATTGTTTCGGTTCGTCGACCGCCGTCGAGTCCGTGGGTCCTGGTTTTCGGCTCGCTGGTTCGTCGGTCCAGTTCCCTGTCGCGAGACGCGGTGACGGTGACGGCGGGTCGCGGCTTCAGCGCAGCGCTTTCAGCAAGTCGACGTCGCGAATCACGCCGGCGAGGTCGCCGCCGCTCACGAGCGGGATCTGTTCGATCTCGGCGCTGATCATTCGCTGGGCCGCCTCCTGGGCGTGTTTCGTCCGCGTGAGGGTAATGACGTCGGCGCTCATGAACTCGCTCACCGGTTCGGCGGGGATCTCGACGTTGCGCGTTGGCAGGTACCGGTTGCCAACGGCCTTGATGCCCTCCCACATCCACTCGTCGTCCTGGTTCGCGACGCTTTCGCCGGTTTCGGCTTCGCCCTCGACGATCCGGGCGACGTCCAAGACGTCGACTTCGGTGAGTACCCCGCACATCCGGCCGTCGTCGTCGAGCACCACGCCGTAGGGGACGCCGGCGTGCGCGAGTTGGCGTTCGGCGACGGTTAGGGGGGTTCCCCGATAGAGGGTGTGGATCGACGCGCGGGCGAGATCGCCGACCTGGGTGTCGCCGGACACTTCACCGTCGGCCATTGCGAGTACGATGTCGGTGACGGTGACCAGTCCTACGAGACTGGCGTCGACGACGGGAACCCGGCGAGTACCTTCGTCCAACATCAACGCCGCGAGGTCCTCGATCGACGCGTCGCTCGCAATGGTGGGCATCTCCTCGGCGAGCAAGGCAAGTTGGTCTTCGTCCGGGTTGTTGATCAGCGACTCGCGGGTAACCAGCCCCCGGAACGCCTCGCTCTCGCCCTCGTCGCTGCCCTCGCTCCCGCCGTTATCCGCGCCGCCGTCGTCCTCGATCGGTTTGACGACGGCGACCGAGGAGAAGTCGCGTTCCTGGAGGTACGAGAGCGCGTCCTCGCGCGTCCCCGGGAGCGAGACCGTAACGAGGTCCTCGCGGGGCGTCATCACGTCTGCGACGTGCATACCCACCTCCCGGGCCGGGACGTACTAAGTAGTTTCATTCACTCCGGGGGTGGGCTCCCAACCCGTGCTCGTTTTCCGATCGCCCCTCGGACGGTCGGGTCGCTTCCCCGTCGGATTCGCGCGACCGGTTCGGTCATCCGATGGCTTTTCGCTCCGACCCGCCTCGGAGGACGTATGCGAACGCTGGCGTTCGACGGCCGCATGGGAGCGAGCGGCGACATGATCCTCGGGGCGCTCGTGGACTGCGGCGGCGATCCCGACGTCCTGACCGTCGTCGAGAACGCCCTCCCGATCCGGTACGCAATCGACGAAACGGAGAAAAACGGCGTCGCCGCGACGACCGTTGACGTGCTGCACACCGACGCCGACGAGCCCCCAGACGACGGCGAGGATAATCACGACGAGGGCGGCCCCGATCGTAACGACGATCGCCCCGAGCACGATCACCACCACGACAGCGACCACGGTCACGGTCACGACCGTCACGACCACAGCGAGCACGGCCATACCCACGCCGAGGGCAGCGGGCCGCTCCGGTCGTACCCGGAGCTAGTGGAGATCGTCGAGGACATGGGTCTTGACGGCGAGGTCGAAGCGAGTTCGCTTTCGGTGTTCGAGATCCTCGGCGAATCCGAAGCCGCCGTTCACGGCACCGACCTCGACGAGACGGGCTTTCACGAAGTCGGCGCGGACGACGCGATCGCCGACGTCGTCGGGGCCGCGCTCCTGATCGCCGACCTCGCTCCCGAACGGGTCGTGACGACGCCGCTCGCAACCGGCGGCGGCGACGTCTCGATGAGCCACGGCCGGTATCCGGTGCCGACGCCCGCCGTCGTCGAGATCGCTACCGGCGCGGACTGGTCGCTTCGGGGCGGACCGGTCGAGCGCGAACTGCTTACTCCCACGGGCGCAGCGATTCTCGCTTTCTACGCCGAGGGCACGGAGACCCTCCCGACGCTCGCCCTCGACGCGTCGGGCTACGGCGCGGGCGGCTACGACTTCGCGGAACGGCCGAACGTTCTCCGCGTTCTCCGCGGCGACGCTGGGGGTACTCTGCTCCGCGACGACATTCGGGTGCTCGAAACCACGCTCGACGACGCTACGCCCGAAGTGCTGGGAGGCCTCCAGGAGTCGCTACGTGCGGTCGGGGCACGGGACGTCACCGTGCTGCCGGCGACGACGAAGAAATCCCGACCCGGCCACGTCGTACAGGTCGTCGTCAAGCCCGCGGACGCGACACGCGTCGCCCGCCGACTCGCGACCGAAACCGGCACGCTCGGCGTCAGGGAGGAGGGTGCCCGTCACCGCTGGATCGCAGCACGGGAGATCCGCTCGGTCGATATCGAGGTCGACGATCGCGAGTACGAGATCGACGTGAAGATTGCGAGCGATTCCGAGGGCGACGTCTACGACGTGAGCGCCGAGTACGACGACGCCGCGGCCATCGCACGCGAGACCGGCCTGCCGGCTCGCGAGGTCATGCGTAGAGCCGAATCGTCGATCGACTGAGCGCGGGTCCGTACCCGGTGGATATCGGCCTTATCGATGCCTCAGCGCTGACGGGAGCCGGAGACCGCCGTTCTCACTTGCCGTCGGTTCCCGATGGCCCGGAGCGTTCGGAGCCCTTCGAGGTCCCGGGTGCGCCGGAGGCCCCGGACGGTGCCGAGGTTCCGGAGGACCCGGAGGGGAGTTTACGATGCCACCACTGGAGCCACTCGGCGAGCGCGCCGCGCCGGCCCTCGACGTGGACTCGTACCGTGCCGTTTAGCTCCCAACGGGCGGACTCCGATCCCGGCCCCATCGAGATCGGCACGTCGACCCGGAAGTCCTCATAGGTACACTCGATCACCTCCTCGCGGCCGATCGCGGTGTCGAGCACGTCGTCGATGACCCCGATCCACTCGGCCCAGCCCTCACCGTCCCCGTCCGACGGGTCACCGACCTGTTCCTGTGACATACCTCACCCAACACTCGCCGCCGACTTGTACCCTCGCGTCGCTTCGTCAGTAGTGTCTGATGCGTGCTTACGTCGTCACAGGATCGCGTTGCGATCCTGTTGGCTCACGAGAGTGCTACAAGAGACGCTTCGCGTCTCTCGGCATGACGAGAGAGCTCCGCTCTCTTGAACCACTGCGCTCTCGTGAACGCCGGGGTCGGATCGAGCGGTCGGCCTCTTTCAGTCCCGCCCATGATGGTTGTTTGGCGAGCAATTCTGTAAATTATCACCGGTGGGGATGGAGGGACAACGCTTAGCCCGGCCCGCTTCGATCCAGGAGCATGACGAGCGACCCCGACGATTACGACAACCCCATTGATCACGACGGCTCCAACGACTCTGAGGACTTCGACGACCCGGATACTCCCGACGGGGGTTCCGACGCCGATCCCGCGGCGCTCGCCGAACGCGTCGCGAGCGGGGATCTCAGCATTCACGAACTCGAATCGGCAACCGACCACGAGACCGCCGCGGCGGCGCGGCGACTGTTCGTCGAACGTGAGACCGACGCGACCCTCGATGCGGTGGGTCGGTACTCCTTCGACGCCGCCGACGCCGACCCTAATATCGAGAACATGATCGGTGCGGTTGAGGTTCCCGTAGGTGTGGCCGGACCGGTCCCGGTTTCGGGCGGGGCGGTCGAGGGGGCGAAATACCTGCCGCTCGCGACGACCGAAGGGGCGCTCGTCGCGAGCGTGAACCGTGGCTGTACCGCGATCCGCGACTCGGGTAGGGCAAACGCCAGAGTCCTCAAGTCACGAATGACGCGTGCGCCGGTCTTCCGAGTAACCGACGTTACGGAAGCCGAGGCGGTCGTCGCGTGGGTACGGGAACACACCGAAGAGCTGCGCGAGGCTGCGGAGGGAACGACGAGCCACGGGCAGTTAGTGGACGCAACGCCGTACGTCGTCGGCGACTCGGTGTTCGTCCGCTTCGGGTACGATACGAAGGATGCAATGGGCATGAACATGGCGACGATCGCGACCCAAGCCGCCTGTGACGTGATCGAGGAGCGAACGCCCGCCTCATTGATAGCGCTGTCAGGGAACCTCTGTACCGACAAGAAGCCCGCCGCGATCGACGCGACCCAAGGCCGGGGTCGAACCGTCACAGCCGACGTCTGCATCCCCCGGGAGGTGCTCGAAGACCGCCTACGCACGACGCCCGAAGCGGTAGCCGAGATCAACACGCGAAAGAATCTGGTTGGAAGCGCAAAAGCCGTGAGCTTGGGGTTCAACGCTCAGGCGGCAAACGTCGTCGCCGCCGCCTTTCTCGCGACGGGCCAGGACGCCGCTCAGGTGGTCGAAGGGGCGAACACGATTACGACCGCGAACGTGCGTAACGGCGGTGAGACGCTGTACGCGAGCGTTTCGCTCGCGAGCCTCGAAGTCGGCACCGTCGGCGGCGGGACGAAACTGCCGACACAGGCGGAAAGCCTCGACGTCGTGGGGGTCCGGGGCGGCGGCGACCCGCCTGGAGGGAACGCCGACGCGTTGGCCGAAGTGATCGCGGCGGGCGTGCTTGCGGGCGAACTCTCCCTGTTAGGCGCGCTCGCTTCCCGGCACCTGTCGAGCGCTCACGAACAGCTAGGGCGATAGCGTTCGGGACGAGAACTGATAGATCGAACGCTTCGAGTCGGTACGGACATCGGACGCACGACTCGGAAAACTCCGTGTCAGTCGTCGCTGGTGGCGCTGAGATCCGATACCGCTTCGTCGCCGTCGTCACCGTCGTCGCCATCGGTGCCCGTGTCGATGAACTCGATGGCGTCAGCGCGTTCACGGAGGTCGTCGACGTCGACACCGGCTGACTCGGCGGTTGCTCGGATCGCCTCGTCGATGGTTTCGACCTCGATCACCTCATCATCGTAGTCTATAAATATTCTACTCGATTCTGTAACATAAGACTGGCGGGGTCGGAGAACGAGAGCCGATGGTCGAACCGGCGGACGTCTCCTCGGTAGTAGTTGGTGACATACTCCCGGTTCGGCCGGTGACCGAAGACCTGCTGAAGACGCGTGAAGGCACTGAGCGGGTCACGGGGTCGGAGGTGATATTCGAGATCCGCGTGGTCGTAGTCGTTGACCGACACCCCCTGGCGGTAGAGATCGATGTGTAATTTTCCCTCGTCGGGATCGAACACGTCGTGCGGTCGCCCGTGATCGAAGCGAGCGATCGGCGTCCACTCGACGCTTTCGCGAGCCCCATCGTAGCCGCTTGTCCCTTCGAGCTGGACGACGAACGCCTCGGGGTGCTCCTAATCTTCGAATCCGGCTCGGTAGCAAACCGTGCCAAGTCCCTCGTACGCGTCGCCGAACGAGTGAACGATGCGAAAGTCGATACGATCCCCGTCGTTCATCGTACATTGGTCCTCTGACGAGACGAATAAGTAGTGCGAGACGGCGGTCGCCGGAACCTCATGCCTACTGACCTGTGCGTGCAGTCTGTGCCACGAGGAACGCCGAACCGCCGACGAGCACCACTACACCGCCGAACAGGAGCAGTTGGCTGCCAACGGCCATCGTGCCCGCGAACAACCCGAACCCGACCGCGCCGATCGCGTGAGCAGCCCCGATCAGCCGGTATCTGCGGCGGCCGTAGAGCACGGCTCCGAGTGCGAAGCCGACGGTGAGCACGATCGCCGACAGCGCGATCGGCCGGATCGGCGTTCCGAGTACGTCCACCGGACCGACGACCGGTTCGACAAGGAACAATCCGCCCGCGCACGCGACGAGCACGCCGACGACGAACGACGGGACGTCGGCTTCCCGGTCGCCGAGTACGCTCATAGTAGACGATACCGGCCGTTCGTTTCGGCGACGTCGCCGTTCCGGCGGAGTTTTCCGAGCGCGCGTTCGGCGTACTCAGCCGGGACCCCGCGTTCAGTCGCGTAGGCGACGACCTCGGCTTCGGTCGGACGATCGAGCGCGTCGAGGGCGTCGGTGACAGTCTCGCGTTTGCTCCGCGATCCGCCTTCGGTGCCACGTTCGGTGCGCTCGCCGGCGTCGGCGACGACCTCGCTATCGAGCCCGGCGGCTTCGAGGTAGGTCGCGTCGTCGATGGCGTCCTCGTCGGCGTCGGCGTCCATCGCGGCGAACGAATCGAGTTCGGCGAAGGCGTCGCCGTAGCCCTCCCGGTCTGCCAACAGCGCGGCGCGAGCCTGGCGTGCCTCATCGGGGTCTGCGGTCTCGGCGAACCGTTTCAGCTTCCCGAACTGGTGGCGCTTCCCACAGCGCGGACAGCCTGTCGCCTCGGGCTCGCCGTCGACGACCCAGACGGCACGGCACTCCCCGCAGCCGACCACCGCGTACATACCCTCAGCACGGTCCCCAGCGAATTGAATCCTCCGCCCCCGGGCGGAACCGAGCGACGAGCGATGAGCGACGACCGACGACGCAAGCCGGGCCGAGACGGATTCGGCTGGAGCGGGCGCGAATCGTCGAACGCCGGACTCCGACCGGTCGGGGACCGAACCGATGCCGGGAGGTTCTTAACGCCAGCACCCCTGGTATCGCTGTGCCTGCGGAGCTGTTCGATCCGGTGGCGAGACTCGAGTGGCTCGCCCTCGGGACGCTACTGGGCTGTGCCTTTACGCTGTTCGCCGCCGGGGCCTTCCTCGTCGGCGGGCGACTATTCCCGACGGCCCCGACGGCCGCTCGGGAGGAACCCTCTCGGAACGGCGAGACCCGACGACGCGCAGAGATCCGCCGGTATCTCGGGGCGATCGGCGAGCCGTTCGTCGAAGAACACCCGATCGAGGGCTACGCCACCGCGTTCTACCTGCCCGAGCGCGACGTTGCGATCACGTTCGACGCGCGGGCGTACTACCATATCGAGCGCTCGCCCGCCCATGCCGTATTAGCCGAACACGAGATGCCGGGCTTCGGGTTGGGGGCGCGACTCCCCTTCGAGACGCCTGACGTGGACGCAACCGAGCCGGACGACGCCGCCTTCGCCGTGCTCGGCGTTCCCACCGGATCGAGTGCCGAGGAAGTACGGGCGGCCTACCGCCGGAAGATAAAGGAAGTCCACCCCGATCACGGCGGCGACCGCGAGTCCTTCCGGCGCGTCAGGGAGGCGTATTCGGCCGCAAGGGAACGCGCTGAGTGAGGCCGGAAAGCGGCGAGATCGACCGCGGTCGATCCCGATCGAAACCGATCACCTCCGATTCCTAATACGCGTATTAACACTCTCCTACATGGACGACCAGGTATAAATTCGGCCGGAAAGCTCATATCGGCTCGCTACTCGGTAGGCTATATGAGCATCCGCACCGCCGTGGTCCTCGCCGCGGGCGAAGGAACGCGGTTGTATCCTCTGACACACAACCGCCCGAAGCCAATGCTCCCTGCCGCGAACCGTCCCGTTCTCGAATACGTCCTCGACGCGCTGATCGACGCCGGCATCTCGAAGGTGTGTCTCGTCGTCGGCTACAAGCGCAATCGCGTCCAGGAACACTTCGGCCCCCGCTATCGCGACGCCCCGCTCACCTACGTCCAGCAGGGAAAGCAGCTGGGAAGCGGCCACGCCCTCCTCCAAGCCCGTGGCAGCGTCGACGGCCCGATGTTGGTCGTCAACGGCGACCGGGTGATCGAATCGAGCCTCGTTTCGGACGTCACCCGGGCGTTCGAGCGCGACGCCGGCCCGGCAGTAGTAGGGGTGCTCGAACGGCCCAACGCCCGCCAGTACGGCGCGGTCGTCCTCCGAAGCGGGCGGATCGAACGGATCGTCGAGAAGCCCGATTCCGACGAGTTCCGCCTTATCAACGCCGGCGTCTACGCGTTCGATTCGTCGGTGTTCGACGCGATCGCCGCGACGCCCAGACGGGACGGCGAACTCCAACTCCCCGATACCATCGACGGGCTCATCGACGAGAGCGACGTCGGGGGCGTCCGGGTCGACGGCCTGTGGGCCGACGCGACCTACCCGTGGGACATTTTGACCGTAACCCAGGAACTGCTCGCGCGCGGCCGAGTCGACGAGCCCGAACGGCTCGAGCGCGGCGATCGGGTCTGGGTCAACGACTCGGCGCTCGTCCACGATGACGCCACCCTCCAGGGTCCCGTCGTGGTCGGGCCGGACTGTGAGGTCGGTCCCGGAGCCGTGGTCGGACCGACCGCCGCGCTTGGGCGCAACGTCACGATCGGGTCGAACGCGACGGTAGAATGCACTGTCTTGGACGCCGATACCCGAGTCGGTGCTGGTTCGGTGCTCGTCGATTGCGTCACCGGTCAGGACGTTGACCTCGGTTCTATCACCACGAGCTCCGGCGGACCAGCGGACGTCAGGGTCGGCACGGAGGTCTTCGAGAACCGGCGGCTGGGCGCGGTGATCGGCGATCGCGTTCGAGCCCCGGGCGAGGCGAGTTTCGCTCCGGGCACCTTGGTCGGGCCGAAGGCGCGCATCGGTCACGGGGCTCATGCGAGCGGCCGGGTCGCTGCGGGCGCGGAGGTGGTCCGCTGATGTGCGGGATCATCGGTTGCGTCGGCCGACCGAACGAGACCTTGGAAACCCTGATCCATGGCCTCTCGAAGCTCGAATACCGAGGCTACGATTCGGCGGGCGTCGCGCTCGCGGGGCGGGACGGGGCCGTCGATATCGAAAAGCGCGCCGGCAAGCTCGAAAACCTCCGGGGCGCGCTGGAGAACGTCGAGATCGAGGGGACGGTCGGGATCGGTCACACCCGCTGGAGTACCCACGGCCCGCCGACCGACCGCAACGCCCACCCACACCCTGACTGCGATGGCGACGTCGCCGTCCTTCACAACGGTATCATCGAGAACTTTCAAACTATTCGCGACGAACTCGTCGCAAGCAGCCACGAGTTTCGCAGCGACACCGATACCGAAGTCGTCCCCCACCTCATCGAGGAAGCCCTCGACGACGGAGCGACCCCCGAAGCGGCGTTCCGCGAGGCGATCTCCCGGATCGGGGGCAGTTATGCGATTGCCGCGGTCTTCGCCGACACCGAGGCGGTCTTCTGTGCTCGCCAGGACTCCCCGCTCGTCCTCGGCTTGAACGACGACGCTTACTACCTCGCGAGCGACGTGCCGGCATTCCGGGATTACACCGATACGGTGGTCTACATGGAAGACGGCGAGTTCGCCCGCCTCGATTCTAATGGCTGGGCAGTCACCGACGCGTCGGGCGAACCGGTCGAAAAGGACCCCCACGTCGTCGAGTGGGACGCGGAGGAGACCGGAAAAAGCGGCTACGACCACTACATGCTAAAGGAGATCCACGAACAGCCCCGCGCGCTCCGTGAGTGCCTGCGGGGCCGGGTCGACGAACTCGGCGATCACGTCGAACTCGAAGAGTTCGCCGGGCTTGCCCCCCCTACCAGCGTGCAGTTCGTCGCCTGCGGGACGAGCTATCACGCGGCGCTGTACGGCGCACAGCTGTTTCGGGAGGCGGGCGTCCCGGCCCAGGCCTTCCTCGCGAGCGAGTACCGGACCTCGCCGCCGCCGATCGGTTCGAGCCTCGTTATCGGCGTTACCCAAAGCGGCGAAACCGCGGATACCCTGAGCGCGCTCCGAGAAGCCTCCCGTCGAGGGGCACAGACGCTCGCGGTGACGAACGTTATCGGGTCGAGCGCCGCTCGGGAGTGTGATCACGCGCTGTATATTCGCGCCGGCCCTGAGATCGGCGTCGCCGCGTCGAAGACCTTCGCGAGCCAGTTAGCGGCGTTGAACGTGCTCGCGCTCGCGACGACCCGGAGCGCCGAGAGCCGCAAGGCGATCGGGGCGTTGCGCGACCTGCCGGGCGCGGTCCAAGCAGTGCTCGACGACTCGACCAGCGAGTCGGTCGCCGGCGAGTACATCGACGCCGATGCCTACTTCTTTATCGGCCGTGGGTATCAGTACCCGACCGCGCTCGAAGGCGCGCTGAAGATGAAGGAGATCACCTACAAACACGCCGAAGGCTTCGCGGCCGGCGAACTCAAACACGGCCCGCTCGCGCTGGTGACCCAACGCACGCCTGTGATCGCCATCGCGGTCGGCGACGACGAAGCCGCGAAGAAGACCGTTGGGAACATCAAGGAAGTCGAAGCCCGGAACGCCCCCGTGATCGCCGTTACGGACGGTCGGTCGGGCGTCGAGCGCTACGCCGATCACACCCTTCCGGTACCCGAATCACATCCCCGCACCGCGGCGGTCACCGCGAGCGTGCAGTTGCAACTGCTCGCCTACCACAGCGCCGCCCAGCTCGGCCGGTCGATCGACAAACCCCGTAACCTCGCCAAAAGTGTCACCGTCGAGTAACCGAAAAGCGAGTCGCCGACCGATCGACTCGCTTTTCGGCCGGTTTTCCACCGTCTTGTAACGAGCGCCCCGAACGGACGTATTGTAGTTTCGATAGGTCGGGCCACGGCGGGACTCGATTCAGTCGATGGTCACCGAGGCGGCAGCGTTAGCTGACGTGATTGCTCGTCAGACGACCGCCATGGGGCGGGACTGAAATGGGCCGACCGCGTGGCGGCGAAGCCGTGGTTCGAAAGACGCCGTCGGCGTCTTTCGTTCAGTGCGGAACCTCCGATCCCGCTCGCAGTCAGAACGCTTCGCGTTCTGACAACATCACGAGAGACCTCCGCTCTCTCGAACGACCACGGACTCCGAGGTCGGCGGAGCCGACCTCGCGCTCGGCGACGGCGGGCGACGCAAGCACCACAGGCGAGCGACCGAAGGGAGCGAGCCGAGGCGCACAGCGAGCCCCCCGAGCCGAGCGCGTCGGGGGGCTTTCGAACCGTTCTGCACCCCTTCCCTTGTCTTACCGTCGCTAAGTTGAGACCACTTCGGGGATCGACCGCAGGTCGTGGGGAGCCCCTCCGCACGGGACGGAACGGTCAGAAGTGCT
>PXRY01000111.1:0-8576 GCA_003022925.1 Halobacteriales archaeon QS_8_65_32
AAGGACTCGTGGTTCGAAAGACGCCGAAGGCGTCTTTCGGTCAGTGCTGGAAATCTACGATTTCCAGCTTGCAGCAGGAACGCGAAGCGTTCCTGCCACATCACGAGAGAGCGAAGCTCTCTCGAACGACTGCGCTCGCCCTCCGAGCTCTCGTTCGCTCGTTGCACTCGCTCACGAGAACGCCGAGCGGTCGGCCCCTTCCAGTCCCACCCAAGCCGATTCCGGTCGGTCTTCATCGCTTCACTAAACACCGTCGGGAAGAAAGGTAAAGAACGGAGGACGGTCACAGAGCCGACGGCTCAGATACCGACGCCGAGGTGGCGGTCGAGCACCGACTCGTCGGCGTCGAGGTCAGTGGTGGAACCCTCGTAGACGACCCGGCCACGATCGAGCACGTGGTGACGGTCGGCGACGTCGAGTGCGACCCGGACGTTCTGTTCGACGAGCAGTATCGTGACGTCGGCGTCGTTCAGATCGGTGATCAATTCTTCGACCCGGCGGACGACGTAGGGCGCGAGGCCCTCGGTCGGTTCGTCGAGCAGGAGCAGGTCGGCACCGGCGACGAGCGCGCGGGCGATCGCGAGCATCTGTTGTTCGCCACCGGAGAGCTGTGCGCCGCGACTTCCCTCGCGGTCGGCGAGGCTCTCGAACACCGAAAGGACCTCCTCGATCGTCCACCGTGAGGCCTCGTCGCTGCCCCCGTAGCCGGCGAGTGCCAGGTTCTCGCGCACCGTGAGTCCGGGGAAAATTCGCCTGTCTTCGGGGACGAGCGCAATGCCCAAGCGGGCGGTTTCGGTCGACGAGAGGTTCGTGACGTCCGTACCGGCGTACGTTATCTGCCCGCCGATCGGTTGGAGGCTGCCGAGCACACACCGGAGCGTCGTTGTCTTGCCCGCGCCGTTGCGCCCGATCAACGAAGCGACCTCGCCACGGGAGACCGACAACGAGACGTCTTCTAACACACGAGTCTCGCCGTAGGCCGCCGCGAGACCGTCGATCTCTAATAGCGGGTCGTCGTGGTCGTTGCGATCATCGCGGTCGGCGCTCACTCGCGCACCCCTCCCAGATAGGCTTCCTGAACGCTCTCGTCCCCGGCGATCGCCTCGGGCGAACCGGTTGCGAGCTCCCGACCCTGGTGCAAGACCGTGATCCGATCGGAGACGTCCATCACGAGGTCGATGTCGTGTTCGACGAGCAGAATGGTACAGTCGGCGAGCACGTCGTCGATGAGCGCCATCGTCGCGCGCGTCTCCTCGGCGCTCATGCCGGCGGTCGGCTCGTCGAGCAGTACTACTTGCGGGTCGGTCGCGAGCACGATCGCGAGTTCGAGGCGGCGTCGGTCGCCGTACGCGAGCGCCCGTGCCGGTTCGTCGGCGCGCTCGCGTAGCTCCACGCGATCGAGAACCGCTGTGGTTCGCTCCGTCATCGGTTCGAACGATGCCGTCGATCGGAACAGCGACTCGTGCGGTCGCAGTTCCGTCCCGAGCACGCTCTGGGCGGCGAGCCGGACGTTCTCCCGGACCGACAGCCCCCCGAAGACGGTCGTGATCTGAAAGGAACGAGCCAACCCCCGGTGGACGCGATCGGCGACCGGAAGCGCGGTGACGTCCTGTCCGTCGAGAAAGACCCGGCCGGCAGAGGGCGAAAGCGCGCCGGTGATCAGGTCGAACGTCGTGGTCTTTCCGGCCCCGTTCGGTCCGATGAGACTGCGGAATTCACCGCGGGGAATCGCGATCGAGAGGTCGTCGACCGCCACGAGTTCGCCGAAGCGCCTCGTCAACCCCTCGGTGCGAAGCGCGTCGGGATCGGCGGTGTCGGATTGCGTCTCGGCGGACGTCTCCCCCTCGCCGACGACCGCGGTGTTATCGGCGCCCGGCGTTTCGTCGGCACGGTCGGTACCGGCATCGATGTTGGTTTCCGCATCGACTCCGCCGTCGGTTACGATCGAGGCGGCACGCGGTTTCATCGCGTCGCCTCCGACGCCGATCCCGATTCTTTCTCCTCGTCCTCGTCTCCTTCCGTCCGTGCTAAGGAGCCCCCGTCGGCCCGCGCGTCGGTCGCCGATCCCGGGCCGCCGCGCCCGCGATCGAGGGTACTCACGAGCGTCGCCGGCAGCGAGACGAGCCCTCGGGGGACGAAGACGACGAACAGCACGAACACTGAGCCGAGGACGAGTCGCCAGTACGCGACGTCAGACGAGACGAGATCGGCGAACGTGACGTAGACGCCCGCGCCGACCATTGGTCCGTAGAGGGTTCCCATCCCCCCGAGAACGGTCATCACGATTACCTCGCCCGAGCGCAGCCAGTAGAGCAACGAGGGCGCGACGAACCCCTCGCCGAGCGCGAAGAGTCCACCGGAAAGGCCGGCGAGCGCGCCGCTCGCGACGAACGCCCGGCGCTTGTAGGTCGTCACGTCGTAGCCGATGAAGGAGGTTCGAGTCTCGCTCTCGCGGATCGCTCGGAGCACGCTGCCAAAGGGCGCACCCATGACCCGGCGTGCAAGGAGGTAGCCCCCGACGACGCAGGCGAGCACGACGTAATAGAAGAGGCCGTCGCCGGTGATCTGCACAGCACCGAGGCCGACCTGGATCTCCTGCAAACGGACGCCGACGCCCCCGAGGCCATAATAGGGATCGACGCCGAAGAGGCCGTCCGAGCCACCGGTGAAGTCGAACTTGAAGACGAGATTGTAGAGCAACTGGGCGAACGCGAGCGTGATCATCGCGAAGTACACCCCCGAGACGCGGATCGAGAGGTAGCCAACGACCCACGCGAGCGCCGCGGCGACCGCGACAGCGACAACCAGGGCGAGCGGCGCGGAGCCGTCGACGTGGAGTAACGAGAGTACCGCGGCGTACGCGCCGATCCCGTAGAACATCGCGTGGCCGAGCGAGACGAGTCCCGCATAGCCCATGACGAAATCGAGGCTCAGGGCGAACAGCGCCCAGATCAACACGTCGGTCAGGAGGGTCACGACGAACGGGGAGTAGAGCCGGCCGGCCCCGAGTGGGACGAGCGCTAAAAGGGCCACGCAGGCCGCGCCGAGACGATATCGGGTCCGGGCGTCGAGCAGGCCGCCGGCCCGACCGACCAACAGGCCGGCGTCGGTCTCGGCGTCGGCGTTCCACTCCGGATCTCCGAACAGGCCGGTCGGACGAACTAAGAGGACGGCGATCATCAGCAGGTAGATCACGAGCCCCTCGAAGAAGGGGACGTAGACGCGGGTGAGGCTCTGGAGTATCCCTACCCCTAAGCCGCCGACGACTGCGCCGCGAAAACTGCCGAGTCCTCCCAGGACGACAATCACGAACGCCGGGATGATAACTGAGGAACCCATCGACGGGTCGATCCCTTGGTACGCACCGAGTACGACGCCGGCGATCCCGGCGAGTGCCGCGCCGAAGCCAAAGACGAGCGTGTAGTACCGGTCGATGTCGATGCCGAGATCCCGCACCATCTCGCGGTCCTGTGCGCCCGCCCGGACGATCAGCCCGAAACGCGTCCGGGTGAGCACGTACCACGCGAGAAGGGCCAGTAGTGCGCCGGAGCCGACGATGAAGTAGTTGTACGTCGCGTACGTAAAGCCGAAGATCGAGATCGGGCCCGACAGCGCGGGCGGCGGCGAGAAGGGTAGGCCCTGTCTGCCCCAGACGATCGTAACCAAGTCGGCAACGACGAGCACGAGCCCGAAGGTGAGCAGGATGTGATAGAGCGGGTTGCGATCGTACAGTGGCCGGATCGTCAGGCGTTCGATCGCCATGCCGATCGCCCCCACTAAAAGGGGCGAGACGACTAATGCCACCCAAAAGCCCGCTCCGCCGAAGGGCGCGGCGAGCGCGAACGCGAAATACGCTCCGAGTGCGAAGAGTTCGCCGTGGACGAAGTTGATAACGTCCATCACGCCGAAGATGATCGATAGGCCGGCGGCGATCAGGACGTAGACGACGCCGATCGTCAGACCGTTGAGCAGTTGTTCGGCGAGGGCGGCCCCGGCCATCAGAGTTCGCAGTCGACCTCGCTACAGGGCGGGATCGCCTCCTCGCCGGGCACCTCTTCTAAGAGTTCGACGCCAGGGGTCGCGTTCGAGCCGCCGGAACCCGGAACGATCTCACCCATCCAGGTAGGATTGAGCGCCTGGTGATCACAGTCGCGGAAGCGATTGGAACCGAACACCGACTCGGCTTCGAGGCCAGCTAAGACGTCCTTGACCTCAACGGGATCGGCGGTGCCGGCCTCCTGAATACCCTGGGCGGTCATCCGAATCGAGTCGTAGCCGTTGCGTGCAAAGGCGTCCGGTGCCTGGTCGTAGGCGTTCCGGTAGGCCTCAACGAACGCCTGGTTGTCGCCCGTCTCGAGCGTCGAGACATACCGCACGCCGCCCCAGGTCCCAACGACCGCGTCGCCCAGCGCCTCGCGAACTACCTGGAAGGTCATCGTCGGGCTCATGAGGTTCACCTCCTCCTTGAGCCCCTGACCGGCGGCCTGCTTGACGAAGTTCACGAGGTCGCCGCCGGTCATCCCGAGTATCGCAACCTCCGCGTCCGAACCGCTGATTTGGCTGATATACGAGCCGAAGTTCGTCGCGCCCAACTCCGACCGGGAGGTGCCGACGACCGAAAACCCCTGCGTGGACTCCATCCGGGTTCGCATCTCCGAGAGCACCGACTCGCCGTAGGCGTAATCGGCGATGTGGAACCAGACGTTTTTCCCTAAGTTCTCGGCGGTCCACCCCGAGGTGGCGGCGGCGATCTGGGCAGTGTTGGTCTCGGCGCGGAACACGTACTCGTTACAGCCCGAGCCGGTGATCGGGATCGCCGCAGCGCCGGGGTTGTAGATCACCTCTTGACTACCCGCGAAGTCGTTGAGTGCGAGCGCCACCGAACTGGAGATCGCACCCATCAGGTATCCCGCGCCGTTGTCGACGAGGCGCTGGGCTTTCCGGCGGCCGGCCTCGGGGTTTGCCTCGCTGTCGTCGTAGGTCGCCTCGATGGTGAAATCGAACTCGTCGCTGTCGTTGACGTACTGGACACCGAGTTCCGCGCCGTTGCGCTGTTCTTCGGCGAGCGCGCCGTAGGGGCCGGTGAGCGGGTTAAGAATTCCGTAGTTCACCGTGCCGATGTCGCCGCCGCCGGAGCCGGAACCACTGGCATTGGTGCTTCCGTTCGCGCCGCTCCCGTTTCCGCCGCCACCGCCGCTGCCGTTGTTGCCGCCGCCACCGCTACCGCTTCCCCCATCGTCGGTACTCGATACGCAGCCCGCGAGCGAAACGGTGGCGATGCCGGTACCCGCAGCCCGGAGGAACGCCCGTCTGCTCGCATCCGCCTTTACTGTCGAACCGTCCTCTCGATCGCTATTCGATGTCATGGTAAGTGATGACAGTCGTACGTTCTCCGAAGCATCGGTTCATTAACGTTCGCCCGCCCATAGACGGGATATATATGCCCGCGATCAGGGATGGTTCGGGAATACGGGTCCTGATGACGACGGGCGAGAACTCCCGTCGGCCGCGGAGAGAAAACGACGGGACGATCGGATTTCGTGATGACTACCATTCCTGTCACTCACCGCCGCCTGTCGGTTACGTACGGGACGGGTGCAACGGTGGCTCGGACCTCCGTCCGAACATGGGGTTCGACGGCGGGGTTCGCCGACTCTCCCTCTTGTCCCCACACGAACGTGACTTCGGTGCCCGGTTCGCTGTGTGCCTCGTCGATGACCCCCAATGACAGCATCGCTCGTTCGTTGTAGTTGTAGGCGGGATACTTCGACACGCCGATGGGATTTCCGTTCTTCGAGACCGTATCGAAGTGAGAGGCCCACAGGAAGATGGGCAGATCGAGATGTTTGTACGTCTCGCCGGGTCGTAGCAACGACGCGTGGATGTCGGTGACGTCCTCGACGTTCCAGACGAGCGTCACCTTCGTTCGCGTCGACTCCTCGGCCGTCCGTTCGAGCGCCGCCCGGCCGACGAAGTCGTGATCGAACGACACGAACCGTCCGTACCCCATCTCGAACGGCTGGAGGTAGTACTCCTGTACGTCCTCGGGGGCGAAGCTCCCGCCGACGGCGAACGTCGCTTCGAAGCTATCCGCGCCCAGCCACTGTTGGTACTTACTCATTCCCTCGTCGTACACCGCCGGGAGGGGATTCGCAATCCACCCTAACGGGACGCCGCCGCTCGCGTAGCTCTTCCATCCCAACCGGCGGATGCCGTACTCCGCGCCCGCGTCGAGAACCGCGTCTCGAACCTCCTCGCCGTACTCATACGGTCCCCAGAACTCGAAGCCGGTTTCGCCCGACATGCCGTGTCCCAGCGCGCGGACCTCCCGCCCCCCGATCGAGAGATCGGCGAAGCCGAAGAAGGGTATTGCTGGGAGCCGGTCATCGGTCACCGCCTCCATGACCGCCAGCGCGTTGGGGCCTTGGATCTGGTAGCGGAAGTTCTTCGGCGGCCCGTCCCGCATGACCGAGTCGCCGTCCCGTTCTGCGGTCGCGTCGTACGCGCCGGTCTCGACGTTGTACTGAACCCAGTTGGGGGCCGGAGCGAGCCCGACGAGGTGAAACCGGTCGTCGGCGAGCCGGAACAGTATCCCGTCGCCGATCACGTAGCCGTCCGGGTTGCAGGTGACGAGCTGTTTGGCCCGGCCGACCTCGAAGTCCGCGAAGCGATTGACGCCCAGATCCGAGAACACGTCGAGGGCGTCGGGCCCTTCGACCCACAGGTCGACCATGTGGTGGGACTGATCGGCCAGCGAGCACGTCTCCCGCCAGGCGCGTTGTTCTTCGATCCAATTGGTGTATTGGCTCGGGACGTTCGGGTATCGAACCGATCCCCGGTTCCGGTTTCGCAACATGTCGATCGGATCGTGGGCCGCCTGTAACGCGTCGTAGAGGCTTCGTCGGGCCATTCGTGACGCAGGTCGGTCGTAGATCGAGTAAGGATTCGCCTCCAGTTGCCCAGGTTTTATACGTCGATCGGCGGAGTCGTATCAGTCGTCTCGGTCGTGGCAGTCGTATCGGATGACCAGCACGGTATAAAACCGCGATTATTGAAACTCGTGATATAAGATACCTCCTTCCATACATTGGGGACCGATGTACACCGATATCGAGGGCATGGGGACGGCCGACCGACGATCGCTCCAGGGCGAGCGCCTGCGGGAGACGGCCCGTCACGCCGACGAGAACGTCGATCACTACCGAGCCACCTTCGATCGGAGGGGTATCGATCCGGACGACCTCGACGACGTCACGGAACTCCCGTGGCTCCCCTTTACGACCAAAGAGGACCTCCTCGATACCTACCCCGACGGGATGTTCGCCGTCCCCCGCGAGGACGTTCTCAGAGTACACGCCTCCTCGGGTACCGGCGGGAAGTCGAAGATCGTCGGGTACACGCGCGGCGATCTCGACGTGTGGAACGAGGTGGTGGCACGACTGTACACGTCCGGCGGGATGGATAGTGGCGATACGTACCAGGTGTCGCTCGGGTACGGCCTCTTTACCGGCGGGTTCGGGTTCCACCAGGGCGCGGAGGAACTCGGGGCCACGGTTATCCCGATGAGCGGCGGGAACACGAAACGACAGATCCGCATGATGCGGGACCTCGACAGCGACGCTATCGGATGTATCACCTCCTATGCCCACTACATCGCGGACGTGGCGGCGGAGATGGGGCTCGACCCGACATCACTGCCCGTCTCGACGGTCTTCGTCGGGGGCCGAGATGACGACCGAGGCGATGATGGATCGGATCGCAGCGCGCTTCGACGCCGATGTCTACAACAACTACGGCCTCTCGGAGATCGTCGGCCCCGGTGTGGCAGCCCAGTGTGAGGCGCGCTCGGACGGTATGCACGTCCAGTCCGATCACTTCTACCCTGAAGTGATCGACCCGGAGACGGGTAACGTGCTTGACGACGGCGAGGAGGGCGAACTCGTCTTGACCACGCTTACCAAAGAAGCCCTCCCGCTGTTCAGGTATCGCACGGGCGATATCACGGCACTGCATCACGGCTCCTGTGACTGTGGGCGCACGACCGTTCGAATGGATCACGTGACCGGTCGCACGGACGATATGCTCACCGTGCGCGGGACGAACGTCTTTCCCAGTCGAATCGAGACCGCGATCTACGCCGTCGACGGGCTCTCTTCGGTATACCGGATCGACGTCCGCCGAGACGGATCGCTCGACACCATCGAGATCACGGCCGAGGTCGAGCGCGACACGGACGTCGATCGGGAAGGAGTCGGCGAGCGTCTGACCGAGGCGCTCGAAACCGAACTCCAGCTCACCCCCGACGGAGTCCGGCTCGTCGACCCGAAGACGATCGAACGGACGGAAGTCGGGAAAGTCAAACGGCTCTACGATCATCGGGATCTGTCGTGATCGGAGCCTGACGGTGGGCAGGTTCCGACGATAAGCGAGTCCCAGCGATGAACGGGTCCGACGGTGAGCGGATCCGGCAGTACGCGGGTCCCGATCTCGGTGGTGTAGCCCTGGACAGCAGTGTTAACTTACGCAATTGCCTACTGAATAACCACCAAGGGCGGGACTGAAAGGGGCCGATCGCG
>PXRY01000111.1:8702-23857 GCA_003022925.1 Halobacteriales archaeon QS_8_65_32
CTCTTGAACCACGAGGGAGCGAAGTCGTTCGAGAGAGCGAAGCTCTCTCGTGATGACGAGACGGCTCCGCCGTCTCGAACCACGCGCAGCGAGCCCCCCGAGCCGAGCGGGAGGGGGCTTTCGAACCGTTTTATATTCCTGCTTACTTCTATTATCACTGAATTAACACTACTCCCTTGGACCGGCGGTAGCCCTAAGAACTCGCGGACGTGAGCCACATTTCGATGAGAGACGGCGGGCTCTCGATCCAGTTCCGGATCGAGGGGGACGACTGTCCCCTTGCAGCGGTGACGCGCGAGACGGGGAGCACCGTCGAAGCCGAACCCGGACTGTTGCGCTCCGACGGGAACGTTCTCTTGCAGTTCCGAGCTGTAACGGACGCAGAGCGGATTGCCCGCCGACTGGAGGACGAACGACGGCTGCAATACGTTCACGCCGCCGAACACGCAGAGGGCTCCGAGTTCCGGTGTCTCTCGCTCGACCCGTGCGTTCAACACCAGTTCTTCGATATCGGCTTCATGCCGCTCTCGATCAGGTACCGGGCGGGCCACGAGTTCTATACGGGGGCGGTCGTCGGTCACGAGAGCCTAAAGCAGGTGATCGAACGCGCCCGCGAGAGCGTTAGCGTCCGGCTCGAAGGCGTCCAGCGGATGAAAACCTCGAAACGGAGACGTCTCACGCAGCGCTGGGACGTCACCCCCGCACAGCGAGAAGCCATCGAAGCCGGCCTCGAACACGGGTATTTCGCGGTCCCGCGGGAGACGTCAGCCGGAGACGTGGCCGCCGAACTGGGAATCAGCCAGTCGGCCTACTTACAGCGGGTCCACCGGGCCGAAGCCCGAATCTTCGAACGGATCTTCGGCGGGAATTGAGTTAGGCCCCCTGACCAGGCCCCAGTCGGCATCGAACGGCGAAATTCCTCTTCGTCCTCGGTACGTTCGCCGTTTGCCGACCGCTCCGAGGGACCGCTCGGTCAGCTACGTGAGGAATCCGACTTATCTCGCTGGCGGCAGCCGATGCGGCGAGGTCCCAAGTAGTGGTGTTTGGTCACGCGAGGAAGATCGATGGGAACCGATTCAGGTGGGACTGGAAGGGGCCGACCGCTCGGCGAAGGCGGGCGACGCAAGCACTGCAGGCGAGTGAGCGAGCAGCGCGAGCGAACGAGCTGAGGAACGCAGCGAGCCCCCGAGTCGAGCGTCCGGGGGCTTCCGGAACGATCTCAGCGGCACTTTTCGCCAAAGCCGCTAAAGCAAACACCACCGGCTCAGCCAGAGTCATTTGTGAGTACTGTTCGACCCACTCCGAAAGCGTGAGCCCCATCGTCGCCTCGGTGATCGCGTTCGAACTCGCCGCGTTCGCACTCTTGACGAGTTCGGCTTCGAGCGTTCGCTGGGGGATCTCGCCGATGAAATGGGGAATCGCCTGCTTGACTGCCATCGAACAACCGACCTCGTAGGAAAGGGCGTAGCCCGACAGCGAGTGAGGAATCGTGTCGCCGCCGTACCGGGGGTCGGGATCGACGAGCTCGGAATCGACGTATTCGGTGTACTCGTAGCACTTCCCGACGTCGTGGAGCAAGCAGGCCGCCCGTACGGTATCCATATCCGGCTCTGCGCCGTGGAGATCCCGTTGCACCTCGGCCGCCGCGCTCGCGACCTGCGTGACGCCCCGAACGTGTTCGACGTTGGTGACTTCACCGATGTTCCAGGCATACGGGATGCCCTCTATCGAGCGCCATCCGCCGCGCTGGAGGCCGAGCACCCACGCCTCGATTACGCGCTCGCGGCAGTCATCGCCTTCGATGTCGTCCAGTTCGGGAAGAGCGTCTTCGACCTGGGTTCGGTAGTCGGGATTTTGGTCTCGATCGGTCATGGCTCGCCTGTTCGCCCGCCGGTCGCTAATAGCTACGGCCCGAATGTTCGAACACCGACGGCGTATCTGAGTTGTCACATGGCCTCAGCCTGGTTCCTGGTGGACTCCGAAAGGGCGAGTGGTCTCGGAGTGCCCCGGCACCGCAAGCACCGCAGGGAGGCTGAGCGGAGCGAAGCCGATTGAGGAGCGCAGCGCGTGTCGGGGCACTCCGAGAGCAGGCTTTGTTAGAGAAGTCCGATTTTGATCCGAGATCGCCACAGAGAACGTCTCTATCGACTGCCGAATCGACTTTCTTAACAAAGCCGCGAGAGCACGAGGGCTTTGGTTCGTCGATACGCTTTCGAGTCCTGCCGCTGCGTACGATGCGACGCGATCACTGACTCCGCTTACTACCTCGTCTCGTCCTTCTGCACCGTCTCCCGACCGACGAACCGTGGCCGCTCGGAAATCGCTAAGAAGTTGTCCACGTCCTCGCGGGCGGCCTTCGACTGGGGATCGTCGGGATCGTAGTCGCGTGACTCCTCGCTGCCGAGTGCCGCCCGCAGCGCGTCTACATCCTCGAAGTACAGCTCTGCCACGCCGTCGAACTCGCTATTAGCGGGGTCGGTCGGCGTCACGCGGGCGTACCGAACCACGCCGGGGATCTCGCTCGCGATCGGGACGTGTTCAGTGGTCCAATGATCGAGAAAGTCGTCGTGGCTCATCCCCCCCTTGCGAATCAGGAACGCCGAGTGCTTGTACAAACCGGTGGTATCGCCGTCGGTTTCGTCCTTTTCGACTACCTCCTCGCCGATGAACCGTGGCCGTTCGGAAATCGCTAAGAAGTTATCGACGTCCTCGCGGGCTTCCTTCGCTTTCCCCTGCTCGGGGTCGTAGTCACGCGAGCCCTCGCTGCCGAGCGCGTCGTGGAGCGCTCCCAACTCCTCGAAGTACAGCTCGGCCACGCCGTCGAACTCGCTGTCCTCGGGTTCGACCGGCAGCATGGTCGTGTACTTTACGACGCCTTCGATTTCGCGCGCGATCGGCGTGTGGGTCTCCTGCCAGTGATCGACGAACGCCCCGTGGCTCATGCCTGCCTTTCGAACCAGCAACGCGACGTGTTTATACATACCTCCGAGTCTTCCGGACCGAGTATAAAGCTCCGGTCCACATAGGAGGCAGCGTCTGCTTTAGCAACTTTGGCGAAAAGTGCTGCTGAGACCGTCTCGGAAGCCCCCGGACACTCGACTCGGGGGCTCGCTGCGCGCGTTCGCTCGTTACACTCGCTCACGTGCTTAGGTCGCCCGCCATCGTCGAGCGGGAGGTTGGCTCCGCCGGCCTCCTATAACGTGGTCGTTCGAGAGACCTTCGGTCTCTCGTGATGTTGTTAGAACGCGAAGCGTTCTGACTGCGAGCGGGATCGGAGGTCCCGCACTGAACGAACGACGCCGACGGCGTCGTTCGAACCACGGCAGAGCCGCCACGCGGTCGGCCTCTTCCAGTCCCACCTGAGTCAGTTCTTATCAGTCTTCGTCGCTCAACTAAACATCGCTAGGTGACCGTGGTCACCGTTCTTAGGCGAAGGGGAAGACGAACGACAACGACCACTGGCTGTCGCGTGGGCACCTGGGGAGGGGGGAAGGCGACGAAAGCGACTTGTCTTTTGAGGTTGAACCTCAAAACAGGTGGACAGACAGTGGGGATCAAAACACGGACAAAGGTCGAGTTCGCGAGACGACTCGCCCAAGCGGGCTACGAGGACTTCCTCGTGCTGGAAAAAGACGACGCTGAGTCGGTCCTTACGCCGAAGCGCCAGGAACTGCTAGAGACGATCGCGACCGAGGACATCGAATCGATCACCGATCTGGCGAATCGGCTCGACCGCGACGTCAGCATCGTCCACCGGGACCTCGACCTCCTGTTCAAATACAGCCTCGTCGCGTACGAGGAATCGGGGGGCCGGAAGGCTCCGTATCTCAAGCACGAACACGTCTTCGTCGAGCCGCTCGTGTAAGGATGGCCGAGTCGACGCTCGAACTGGAATTGGGCGAGTATCGCGGAGAGACATACTTCCTCGTCGGTCGCGCTCGGCCCGGCCTCAACGACCCGGAGGAGTTCGCGGTCACGATTTACTACAACGACGAACGAACGGAGGAAAACGTCGAAATCGTGCGGATCGATACGGCTCACGACTACACCCACATCGATCAGCTCTACCGTCGTGACGAACCGAAAGAGGCGCTCGACGTTGGGTTCTGAGAGGCGATCGAGACTCTTGAGGAGAACTGGCGAACGTACGCAAGGGGCTACGAGCGGAGCCGTTGATCTATCGTCCTCGTCTCACCCCGACCTATTCGAGACTCGAACGCCGTTGTGCAGGCGATGATGGGACTTATACCCTCAGAGTGGGTCGAATGGCACTCACAGATAACGGAATAAGAACGAGCGATTGGGGTTCGAGTCGGTTCGCTTCGCGGCGCAGGGGTCAGAAGGGGAGCAATGTCACGGGCTTCAAAAGCCCCGAGCGAGGTACTCCGTCGAACGCTCGCCGTTCTCGTCGGCGGACATCTCCCACTCGCTGCGTTTCACCTCGATATAGGACTCGAACAGCGCCTCGCCCATCGCTTCCTGGAGCACGTCGTCGCCTTCCAGCGCGTCTAAAGCTTCCGCCAAGGTCGCCGGGAGCCGTTCGATCCCCCGGTCGGCGCGCTCGTCGTCGGTGAGGTCTCCGGGATCGTCGTCGAGCGGGTCGCCGGGGTCGAGATCGCGCTCGATGCCGTCCATACCGGCTGCGAGCAGGCCCAACAGCGCGAGATAGGGGTTCGTCGTGTTGTCCGCGGGCTTGAACTCGACGCGGGTCGACCCCTCCTGGTCCCTGCGGCGCGCCGAGGGCACTCTAACGGCAGCCTCACGGTTGTCCGGGCCCCAACAGACGAAGGCCGAGGACCACATCCCCGGCGCGAGGCGATCGTACGATTCGACGGTCGGAGCGGTCAACGCGACCAGCGCCGGAGCGTGTTCGAGCAGGCCGGCGACGAAGCTCTCGCCGGTGTCGCTCAGGTCGTACGGGCCCGTCGAACCGGGATTGTAGAAGACGTTCTCGGGTTCGTCGGCGCTCTCGTCCCCGCCCCCGTCGGCGGCTCCGTCCCACAGCGAAAGGTGGACGTGACAGCCGCTACCGGGCAGGTCGGGGAACGGCTTCGGGCGAAAGGTCGCCCCGCAGCCGTGGTCGGCGGCGATCGCCGCGACGGTCTCCCGGTAGAGGACCTGCTCGTCCGCCGCGGTGACGCCCGAGGCGTGATCGATCACTAACTCCTGCTGGCCGGGGCCGTACTCGGGGTAGTACGCCGCGAGCCCCATCCCCTGGGACCTGAGCGCGTCGACGGTATCGAGAATCACGTCGTGGGCGCTTCGCATGCCGGCGCTCGCGAAACAGGGGCTCTCGTCGAAGGGGACGCGGTCTCCCGAGTCGGTCTCGCGCGTGAGGTAGAATTCGCTCTCGAAGGCCGCTCGCGGGGTGTAGCCCGCCTCGGCTTCGAAGTCGGCGAGATACCGTTGCAGTTGCGCACGCGGGCCGGCCGCCCAGGGCTCGCCGTCGACGGTGTGGAGGCTCGAAAGCATGACCGCCGCCCGATCGTCGTACGGAAGCACGGCGAAGGTCTCGGGGTCGGGCACGACCCGGACCTCGCCGACGGGACCGTACCTGCCGTCGGGAGCGAGCGCGTCGAGGGCGTTGAACGACTGCATCGCCTGGGTGAGATTCGCGCCCTCCTCCAAGGCGGTTTCTAAGCCCTCGGTGTCGACGACGCGCCCGCGTGGCACGCCGCTGTTGTTCACGAACAGGAGCCGAATCAGTTCAACACCCTCCGCAGCGGCCCGGCCGATGATGTCGTCGGTCGTCGCCATACCCGACGGTCGGTCCCCAGGGCCTACTCGACTCGCTTGTGGCAAATACTGCCAGCTGTACGGCGAACGAGCGGAGGGAGACCCGGGGAGAGGGATCGAGCGGAGATACGACGGGCCCCGGAGGTCGCGTGCGTCGGAGCCAGTAGCCGTCAGTTCTCGTGCGGGTCGGTGTTAGACGGATTAGTGTTAGATGGGGCGGCATCGAGGATCGTCCACTCGTGGCCCGGCAGCACCTCGTCGGCGCGTTCGGTGACCGCCTGGGCGCTTCGCCACCACTCGAAGTCGTTCATTGCGGCCCCCCGGATCAGGGGTGCGTCGTCGGTTCCCGCCAGGTTCTCGAAGGTGGGGATCGCGTCGGCGGCGGCGACGACGGTGCCTGCGGGGGTTTCGACGGCGACCGACTGATGCCCGATGGTATGTCCGGGCGTCGGGAAGGCAACGACACCATCGCAGAGTTCGGTCTCGCTGTCGAGGGCCGAAAGCGGGACGTCGAGCCAGGGCGGCTCCCGGCCGAGGGATTTAGCGTCGTAGCGGGCGGCGTGCATCGGGTATGGCGCAATGGCATATTCGAGTTCGGCGCGCTGGACGCAGACCTCCGCGCCGGCATCGACGAACCGATCGAGATTGTAGCAGTGATCCCAGTCGAGGTGTGAGAGCACGACCCGATCGACGTCTTCGGGCGCGTACCCCTCGTGATCGAGCACGGCCGGGAGGGTTCGCTCGGGGGGACGCCGGCAGTCGAAGGTCGGGTGCAGGTCGGCCATCAAATCCAGGTCGCCGAAGCTCGTATCGACGAGGATCGTCTCCTCGGCTTCGATCAGGTAGATCGTCGAGGGCGCTTCGATCTCGATTCCGGTCGCGCCGGCGACGAGGATGCTCTTATCGAGCGTGAGCGAACCACAACACAGCGGCGTGACGGTCGGCATAAGGGAGCGTTTGACGCCTATCTGCTAATAGCTGCGGTAGGAAGCACAAATCGGATGAAAACCAACCATTGGGCCGTTTCGGGTGGGACTGGAAGGGGCCGAGCGTGTCGGGGGCTTCCAAGACGGTTTCACTACTCTTCACCAAGCCCCTCAGCCAAATCTATCTCATGCAGGGAGCGGCACGGTTTTTCCGCCGGCGCACCTGGCTCCGGTATGCGCGTCGAAATGTTGGGGAACGAAGAGCCGTCGGTTGCAGTCGTCGGGGCAATCCACGGCGACGAACCCTGTGGGGCGCGGGCCATCGAGCGCTTCCTAAGCGAAGGTCATACGATCGAACGGCCGGTCAAGTTGATCGTCGCGAACGAACCGGCGCTCGAACGCGGCGTCAGGTTCGTCGAACGGGACCTCAACCGGTCGTTCCCGGGCGATCCCGACAGCGAAATCGCCGAAGTACGACTCGCGAACGCGCTTCTCGACGAGATCGAGGGGTGTCTCACGCTCGGCTTTCACTCAACGGTCTCGACGGAGGACGCCTTCGGGACTGTCGCCGACCTCGATGCGACCAAGCGGGCCGTCTTCCGGGCGCTACCGATCGGGGCGGTCGCCGACTTCACCGGGGTTGTCGAAGGACGAAGCGTCAACCTCCCCGGCTTCCTGAACGTCGAAGCCGGCTACCAGGGCTCCGAGGATGCCGCCGCGAACGCCTACGATTGTCTATGTGCCTTCCTACGCGTGACGGGCGTGCTCGAAACCGACCGTGACTCACGATCCGAAGGGGTCGAAAACACGAATATGGATGCGGATGCGGAGACCGCGACGGACGAGATCACACCGAGCGAAGCCGCGACGACCGAAACGATCGTCTACGAGGTGGCCGAGACGATCGCAAAGGAGCCCGGGCGCTCCTACCGGGTGCTGGCGTCGAACTTCGAGCGGGTCGCGCCGGGCGAGGCCTTCGCCGAAATCGACGGCAAGGCTCTCCGGGCCGACGAGGAGTTCTGGCCGGTGCTCATGTCCGCCGAGGGCCACGCGACGCTGCTCGGCTACGAGGCACGACGGGCCGGACCGATCGAGATCGAGACCGAATCGGTCGGAGACGCGACGGAACAGTCCTGAGTGCCGAGCCCTCGACCGGCTGACCGTTCGGATCCGGCTGGCCAACCGCCCGGGTCCGGCGACCCGCGTTCAGGCGTTCTCGGCCGTCGGTTCGCCGGTGCCCTCGACGACCTCGCAGTAGCCTGCAGGCGGCTTCGAGCCGTAGACCGCCTGCCCGTCGGAAACGACCGTCGGGACGCTCCGAACTCCTCGTCGCCGTGCTGCCTCAGTCGCCGAGGCGAACTCCTCCCGTAGCGACTCGTCGGAAATCCACTCCTCGACCCGCTCGGGGTCGGCGTCGACCGAACTCGTGAGGTCGCGGCACACCGCCGGGTCGCCGACGTCGCGGGTCTCGGTCCACAGTGCCTCGAAGACCGCGCTGTGGAACGGCCCGAATCGATCGGGGTCGTCGCGCCGGATGTCCAGGGCAACCAACTGGGCGTTTCTCGCGTCGACCTGTAGGTAGGACTCGACGTCCATTGTCATTTCGACACCGTAGCGCTCGGCGAGGGTTTCGACTTCCGACCACCGCGAGCGGACGTAGCCCGCTTTCTCCGTGTCGCGCTCGGGGTCGGCGGGGACCTCCCCGTCGGGGCCGCGCTCGTCGGCCCGGAGGTCGAACGGTCGCCACTCGACGTCGAGAGCAGGGAGCCCACGATCGCGGCGGTCGGCGAGGTACTCGTCGAGCGTGGCATGCCCGAGTCGGCAGAACGGACAGACGTAATCGGCGTACACGAGAAGGTCCGGCCGGTTGGCTTCGGAATCGTCCATGCTGGGACGTAGCGCCCCTGCACCTAAGCTATCGGTACAGACTCGGATGAGAACTCGAAACCACCGAACGGCCGGGAGCCTCCGAAACCGTCCCGTCCCGGTAGCCCAGACGTAGAGAGGTATTAGCGCAACCGACCCTACCGACCCTCCCGCCGATACCGCCAATACCATCGAGGCTCCGAACGAGTCCGACGTGGCTCGGTGAAACGGTGCGCTTATACAACGCTCCCGAATACCGGACGAACGAATGCGGGTGATCGCCACCGTTGGCCTGCCCGGAAGCGGCAAGAGCGAAGCCGCTGCCGTCGCCGCCGAGTCGGGGGTTCCGGTGGTCACGATGGGCGATGTCATTCGTGTCGAATGTCGGGATCGTGGCCTCGATCCGGCGACCCATCACGGCGCGGTCGCGAAGGCGCTACGCGCCGAAAACGGCCCCGCCGCGATCGCCGACCGTTCGCTGCCGATCGTCGAAGAGCGCCTCGCCGGTTCGGATACCGACATCGTCCTGATCGACGGCATCCGGTCGGATGCCGAAGTCGATCGCTTCGTCGAGGCCTTCGGCGAGGACTTCTCGCTCGTCCACGTCGCCGCGCCGGCCGACGTGCGCGCGGAGCGCGTCGCCGCACGCGGTCGGGACACGCCGACCGACGCCGGCGGCGAGTCCTTGGCGGATCGTGACGCCCGCGAGTGCGGGTTCGGCATGGACGAGGCGATGGCGCGCGCGGACGTCACAATACGGAATACGGACTCGCTCGACGTTTTCCGCGAGCGGGTCGAAGCCCTCCTCCGAACCGGTCCCGAGGCGATCGACGACGCCGATGACACCAGTACCGGTGACGCCGATGCCGGCGATACCAACGCCTCTCGGCTCTGATTCCCGCTTTCACCTCGTACTTCACGACCATGATCTACCGCGTCGACGTCCGGATCGAAACGCCGGTGAACCCGACCGAGGTAACCGATCGCGTGACCGACGCGGTTCACAACGTCTTCCCCGACGCCGAGATCGAGCAGGAAGGCGAGGGGATCGTCGCAACGACTCACGCGCTCGATCGCTTCTCCGAACTGCTGCACCGCCAGGAAATCCTCGATACCGCCCGCAATCAGTTCGCAGAGGGCCGACAGGCCGAGGGCTTCGCGTTCCGGTTGAAGAAACAGGCCGCCTTCGAAGGGGTCGTCAACTTCGCCGTTGGCGACCCCAACGAACTCGGCGATATCGATGTTCGCGTCGACGTCCGGGAACCGTCGGTTGAGGCGTACGTCGATCACATCGCCCCGCCGACCGAGGAGGGCGAACCGATCGAACCCTAACCCTGACGCTAGGCCCGAACCCGAACCACGGGCTGGCTTCGGTGGCTCTATGTCTCGGCGACCGAAACGCGACTATCTCGATGTCCACCGCCGTCTGCTTCGACCTCGACGGGACTCTCGTCGAGTTCACCGTGCCCTATGAGACGATTCTCGAAGAGAGCTTCGACGCTGCTCTCGGCTACTCCACGCCCGAACTGCTCGAAACCTACAACGACGCGTTCTACGAGGCGTTTCTGGCACTCGAATCGGAACCGTACTTGACCGGGATGCGGGCCGTCCGTTCCGCGTGCAACGTCGACGTCAACGCCGACCCCGAGTCACTCGTCGATGTTCTCCGCGAACACGAGTTCGCCGCGACGCGCGTAGAAACCGCCGCCCGCTCCCTGCTCGCTTCGCTCGGGGAGCGCCATCACCTCGGGGTCGTCACCAACGGCGTTTCCGACTGGCAGGAGGCCAAACTCCGCTATCACGACCTCGGCGACGTCTTCGATGCTGTCGTCTGTTCGTACGACGTCGGCACACACAAGCCCGACCCGGCTCCTTTCGAGGCAGCGAACGAATCCCTCGACGCCGACACCTGCGTGATGATCGGCGACGACTACGCGGCCGATATCGAAGGAGCGCGAAACGCCGGGTTCGTCCCCGTCCACCTCACGACCGATGTGGCCGAGGTGACGGTCCCCGATCTCGGCTCCTTCGGGACGCTCCTCGACGCGCTTCGATAGCCGCTCGTCACCCTTCGCCGTCGCCGTCGAAGCCGCTCACGAACACCGCGAGCCACTGGCCGGGGTCCTTTCGCTCGCGCGCTTCGACTTCGGTCACCCACTTCACCCACTGGAAGCCCCGCCGACCCGGCGCGACGAGCCGTAGCGGTGCCCCGTGGCCGTGGGTAAGCCGTTCGTCACCAACATGGGTTGCAAGCAGTGCGTCCCGGGCTTCTTCGATCGGGAGGCTCCACCGATAACCCGTCACCGACCGAAAGGACACCCAGCGCGCGTTCTCGGTGACGTCGGCCTCCGCTAACAGATTGCCGACGCGCACGCCGCGCCAGTCGTGCACCGAATACCAGCCGCTCGTACAGTCGAGCGTCGCGCGCAGGTGTCCATTGTTGCGCTCCTCCTGGCCCGCCTCACTACCGCCCTCACCGCCTTCGCCGGGCGCGATTCCGTCGTATCCCACGCTGAGGTCCCGATCCACCTCGCCGGTCACGGTCAGTTCCCACGCCTCGACGTCGATCGGATCGGGGTCGTCGGCGACCCAACTCGTCACCGGAAAGTCGTTGCCCGCGCCGGAGCCTTCCTCGCGCGACCCGGTAAAGCGCCGGTCGGCTCCAGCGGTTTTCAGTAGTCCGTTGAACGTTCCTTGAAGCCGCCAGGCGAGCGCCCCGATCCCCACGAGCGCCAGGTACGAAAGCACCGTCCGTCGCCCTTCGATGTCGCTCGTCCGCGGCGGCCGAAAGCGATGACGCAGGTGGATCGCGACCACGACGACGCCGACGAGTCCGAGCCCGATATGCAGATTGAGCAGCCCCCACGGGCCGAGCGCGAGGCTCCCCCCCAGAACCCAGGCGATCCCCGATCCGAGCGCTCCGAGCGTCACGGCCGCCAACAGTACCGACACCGGCGTCGCCCGGTCCCATGCGGCCAGGCGCGTGACTCGTTTGCGAACCCGTTTGAGCTTCCAGAAGACGAGGACGACCAGACACAGCCCGCCGATCGAGTGCGCGACGAAGACGACCCAGCCGCCGGGACGGCCCGTCACGAGGCTCACGAGCCCGCTTCCCAGTTCGAGTGCCAACAGAACGAAGATCGACCAGTCGACGAGCCGTGGCGACAGCGAGAGGCGCTCGAAGCGGGTCGACATCACGTACGTCTCGGTGCTACGTCCCTGTATGCCGTTCGGTGGATTCGGTGGGTTCGGTGGGTTCGTAGTCCCGGTAGTCTCGGTGGGATCAGCGGGGATCAACGAGACCGGCAGGACCGATAGAGCCGACAGAACCGGCGGAACCGGTAGGAGTCGACGAAGCTGACGGCATCGACCGAATCGGTGGTGCCGTCGTCGTTCCCGCTTTCGCTTTACGCTCCGGGGACGCCGAGGGCGGTCAGCGACCCGATGCCGAGAACCGTCACGAGCAGGTACATGATGACCAACGCGACGATCCAGGCGACGAGTCCGATGCCGATCGCCGTTCCCCAGCCGCCGGGATACCGGAAGTTGATCACGCCGATCCAAACGAGCAATAGTAGTAGCGGCCCGATGACCGGAATGCCGCCGATGAAAAAGCTCACTACGCCGTAGACGATCGCGCCGAGCAGGGCCGTGATGACTGCGTTGATGAACCCGACGGACCGATCGACGACGAGTTGGACGCCGGCGTAGATCCCGGCGGCACCGACGAGCAAACTCACGACGAAGACGATGAGGCTAGTGGCGAGTGCCATGGTCGCTCGGATCAGTTCCCCGGTTCCCAGCTCACGTCGAGCGTGAGCGCTTCGGTATCGCTCCCGAGCATCGCCGAGCGCTCGTGGGTCCCGATCTCACAGTCGATCCGTTCCCTGGGCGAGAGGGTCACGGTCTTGTTCCCGACGTTGACGTCGATCGCCTCGCCGCCCTCGAACTCCTCGGCGAGACCGTGGAGGTACTCGGCGAGTTCGTTGCGGCTCATCGTCTCTTCCGATTTCACTTCGTCGACCATAGTTCGATGTCACCGTATTCGTCGCATCTACATAACAGTTGTTTATGTACCGTTCACGGGAGCGCCGAATTTACGCGGTACGGATCGCGTGTCGCATGCTACCGGTTTTCCGTCGTGTCGTTTCGGCAGGTTTCGGGTCCGATCGCGCGACCGCTTCTCACTCTCTTCCGCCCTGCTCTCGTTCGCTCGCCCGCGCTCGCTCACGAGAACACGGTCACAGCAGAGCCGCTCCCTGCTCTCGAACGGTTCAGTCCGGCCGTTCGTCCCTGTCCGAATTCGTCGCTTCGTACTTGCACTACCGCTCAGGCGAGCGAACCGACCGGCGGGTGGAGTACTTCGTAGCTATCACCGTCGACGCTGATGATCGCCCAGTCGTAGTCGGGTGCGAGAGCGAGTACCCGCTCCATGAGCGTCTCCGCACGCCGTTCCGGCGCGACGAAACAACGCAGGTCGCCGCGTTCGGGGACGTCCTCGGCCTCGTCAAGAACCGTTACCCGGACGACGCGCCACTTGCGCTCGGCGCGGAGTTCGGCTCCCTCGCCCGATACCGTGTACCCGAGGTCGGTGAAGATGTCCTCGGCCCGTTCGACCAGTTTCGTGGTAACAGCTACCATTCACCACACAGTAGGGGGCGTCGGGGAATAAACGTTCCCACCCATCGAAGGAGTGATATGATCGGCGGCGAGCACTACCGGTCGCACTCGTCGCGGGCGGTTCGGCCACGATCGATCAGGCGGTCGAACCGTTCGCTCGCCGACGGGCGTCGACCGTCGGCTGCCGACTATCGACGCACACCGGCGACCGCCGATCGTTACTCGTGGGCGGCGTCCCATTCGTCGGGCTTTTTGACGTTCGCACAGCGGGAGCACTTGATGCGGCCCATAGTGTCCATCGCGGTCTCGGTCGAGTCACAGAAGCTACAGACATAGCCCCACTGCCGGTTGCCCTCGGGGTCGGCGTAGGCGACCAGGAAGGGTGCCTTCGAGCCGCGTTCGGCCTCCGATCGGGCGACGTGGATCGCTTTGCCCGCCGTCGTTCGCCGCTCGTCCATACCCACTGGTTCGTCGGCGTCGCTCAAACCGCTTTCCGTCGAGCGGTCGACGGGTCGCGTGCCACCCGTTCCGTCTCTTCCCCGTCCCCCGTCTCACCTTTCCCGCGAGTGGCGATCAGGACAGGTCGAACAGCTCGGCGGCGGTTGCCATGTCCTTGTCGCCCCGGCCACAGAGGTTGACCAGCAGGCAGTCGTGGTCGTCGGCGAGTTGCTTCGCGAGCGCGATCGCGTGGCTCGGTTCGAGCGCCGGGATGATCCCCTCGCTTTCGGCGAGTTCCCGGAAGGCCGCTAAGGCCTCGTCGTCGGTGATCGCGTGGTACTGTGCGCGCCCGAGTTCGGCCATCGCGGCGTGTTCGGGGCCGACGGCCGGGTAATCAAGCCCGGCGCTCACCGAGTGGTTTTCGGTACTTTCGTCGATCACCTTCGTCGCCATTCCGTGGAAGACCTGTGGCTCGCTGTCTGCCGATCCGTCGCCCGACAGCGGCGCGGAGTGACGACCCGACCCCGTGCCCTCGCCGCCGGGTTCCGCGCCATAAAAGGCTACGTCGTCGTCGGCAAAGGCGTGAAACAGGCCGATCGCGTTCGATCCGCCGCCGACACACGCTACGCAGGCGTCGGGGAGGCCGCCGTACATCTCCTGGATCTGCTCGCGGGCCTCCCGGCCGATGACCGACTGGAACTCACGCACCATCCGCGGAAACGGGTCCGGGCCGACCGCGCTCCCGACGAGGTAGTGTGTGTCCTCGTGGCTCGTAGCGAAGTCCTCGAGCGCCGCGTCGACGGCTTCGGCGAGCCCTGCGTTCTCCCAGGAAACTTCGGTTACCTCCGCGCCCATGAGGCGCATCCGGAAGACGTTCATCTCCTGGCGGCCGATGTCCTTCGTGCCCATGTAGACCTGCGTGGGCATGTCGAGCAGCGCGCCGACCATCGCCGTCGCGGTGCCGTGCTGGCCCGCGCCGGTTTCTGCGATGAGCCGGTCTTTGCCCTCGCGTTTCGCGAGCAGCGCCTGGCCCAACGTGTTATTGAGTTTGTGCGCTCCGCCGTGGAGCAGGTCCTCGTGTTTGAGGTAGATTTCGGCCCCATAGCGATCGCTTAAGCTCTCTGCGTGAAACACCGGCGTCGGCCGCCCGCCGAAGTGTTCGAGCAGGTACTCGAAGTCCGCACGGAACTGTTCATCCCTGATCGCTTCGTCGAACGCGTCGGCCAACTCCCCGAGCGGTTCCTGTAGGGGCTCGGGAACGTGTCGTCCACCGTACTCGCCGAACGTGCCAGTTTCGGGCATAACAGCCTTGCTCGCGCCGCGAGCTAAAACGTACCGGTGAGCGCGACGGCAGTGTTACGTTAGCGATGGTGAGACGAAACAGCGGTACAGAACGGTTCGAAAGCCCCCGACACGTTCGGCTCAGGGGGCTCGTTGCCGTTCAAAGACCGCGCGGCAGCGCGGTCTTTTATGATGTAATGGGAACTCTCCGGGTTCCCATTTACTTACGAGAACTCCGTTCTCGTGAATGTGGTCAGAATGCTCCGCGTTCTGATTGCAAGCGGGACC
>PXRY01000112.1 GCA_003022925.1 Halobacteriales archaeon QS_8_65_32
CTTCTTCGAATTTCAATTGAGGAGAATGATGCTCAGACATTTCATAAAGTCTGGAATTTGGGTGACGATGATTTTGTGAGGGTCCGACCTGAGTCTGAGATCTATGACTTGAGGAGGAGAGTCAATAAATTAGAGAAAACAGCCGGAAGAATTTAAAACAGCGATTAGAGTTCTTAGAGAGTGAGCAAGATCTGGCAGAGAAATTTCAGTTCAGATACGAGGAGATACGAGGCAGATCAGAGTTAGAACGGTTAGAAAGCCGGTTGGAGATGCTTGAGAAGCAGCAAGATCTGGTAGGGAAATTTCAGACGGAGTTTGAGGAAACGCGGTTTGTCGCTGCCGCTTGGGCCTATAGAGACCCGGAGAAGAAACCTTCCGGAGGTAGTGTCTCAAGAAATGTTTAATACATGCATCAGTAAATACAGTTTTGATAAATTGGCGGAAGTATATTTCCGGATGCTAACTAATCTCCAACTTGATCTATTCAGATGGGAATCAGAGGATGCGGACGTGTTCAAGAGTGTTCAGAGAAGTCTGCCGCCTACGCAGACTTGGTTGAAAGAATTCTTCTGCGCTATGGGAATTCTACTTCTTGATTTGGAGGAGTATGACATTGAGGGCTTGGATGAGCGAGATAATCTCTTAAGTGGCTTCGAAATTAATCAGACAAACTACCCGGATCTTGAGGAAGGTGTTCAGTCCATTCCCGAAAAAGATCTGGAAGTGTTCGGTATTTCTCAGAGAGTATTAGAGCAGTTAGAGGAGAGGCAAGACGTCTTCTTAGCATTCCTTAGACAGATGGAAGCGATTCTCGAACGTAGAGAAGAGGACTTTATTATTGAATCCGAGTTAGATCCTGAAAAGGTGTCTGACTTTACTGATAGTTACGTCTCAGGGTTTGAGGAGCAGTTTATGTTCCGACAGATACTGAAAGATCTTGGATGGCTTGAGGTGCAGCAGTACGATGGGGAGACAGAAGGGTTCGGTTACAATGTACGTTATCCGAAGACTGCATTTATTTCCGACCCACCAGTAGGATTGTTCACGATATCGATCGGAGAGCGCAGAATCATGCCAATTCCATTCTGGATCGGTGGCTGACTCAAGCAGAGGGCTCCTTATCCGAAATTGAGGTACAATCCCACGATCTACTTCTTGATGAAGTTATTGAATTCTGTACTCAGTTAGATCGTCGAGGAAAAACCCCACGAGCTGTACTTGTCAGCGGACTCCGATCAGCTGACAGTATTACACAAAGCGAATACTTTGTTGAGGACTTCAGCGCCTATGATGATGATATCGGCGGGTTCAACTACAGTAATTCTGATCCGATTCCGGTTTACCGTGATTCAACTAAGAACTTCGATGTGCTGATTCTGGCTGGAGATGGGCAACCCGTAGAAATTCGTGAGTTCCGGCGAGATGATCGGTCCATCTATGTGGATATAGAGAATGTCACTCGTGACTTACTAAGAGATCATAATCTCGAAGGGTTTGAGCAAATGAACGAGGAAGAAATCAGGGAAAGACTCCAATCGGTTTGGCTTCAAATATTGCATTACTCGAAATTTAATGCTAATGATTATTTCGGGGCGCAACTTACCGTAGGAGAGTAGCCCACTTTCGATCTCGACTTTTTCCTTAGACAACTTATTGTGCTTTTCTGCCTTTGTTGTCCATGCCGCGGACGGCGTGGATCAGCTGCTTGTCGTCGGCCGATTCGCTTTCGGCGGCCGCCGCCCTGGCTGTCTCGCGGGTCGCCGCGCCGAGCGCGTCGTAGTACGCCGCCTCGCTCGAAACGAACCTCGACTCGACGGCGAGTGCAGGCCACTCTTGGGGAGTTTCGGCGCGTCTCTCGCGGATCCGCTGTGCCCCCGCGGCGGTGTCTCCGGCGTCGATCCCGACGAACCAACCCTCGTTCATACCACAGCAACCCGCCGAGCGGGCTAAAAACCGCGCGGTCGCCTCGTCGTCCGACGCGCGTACCTATTGCGTATGCGCGCTACCTGTGCCCGTGTCCGCGTGCTCGGTCGAAAGCTGATGGATTGTCGCCGTGGCCGCTCGGTAGGGCCGGTCGCCGCCGGACTCGCTTTCAGTTCTTCAGAATGATTTTGTCGTCGCCGACAGCGTCGATCTGCTCTTCCGGGATGGGATTGGTGTTCTGACCGGAAGTGTCGCCGAACCCGAGGCGGGATTTGATCTCGTTGGTGGTATCGGGATTGAACTCGATCCAGGCCGTATCGTCTTCGACCTCGGCGACGACGCCGATCTTGTCGTCGCGCGCGTCGACGACCGGCTTGCCTTCGTCCGCCTGTGTGATGCTTTTCGGCATTACAGTTCTGCGTCCGGTGTCCGGCAGATAGTAGCTGTGCCCTGCGCTCGCAAGCCGAGGTTGGCGTCGGCGTCCGCACGCCGTCCGGGCGTTTGGACAGTATCGGAACGACGCCTTAGCCGAACGCCTCGAAGGGCTGTTCACACTCGTTGCAGTAGTGCATCGACCGACACAGCGACGGCCCCTTGGGGTGTTCGCGCACCGTCTCGACGGAGCCGCAGTACGGACACGCCGCGCCCGAGCGTTCGCCGTCGGTGTCGGTCTCGGTGCTCGGGTCGAACCCGCGCATCAGACGGCCTCCCCCGTTTTCTCGCCGGCGTCACGGTCGGAGTCGGCGTCGGCATCGGGGTCAGGATCCGGGTCGGGAACGCTCAGGCCGAACTCCCGCAGGTCCGCCCGGCCCTGGTCGGTCACCATCGACAGCGACCAGCCCGGGCTCCAGACGAGATCGAGATCCGCCTCGGCGACGCCTTCGACGGCCGCGACCGTCTCCCTCACCTCGTCGGTGAGCATCTTCCGGGCCGGGCAGCCGGTGTAGGTGAGCGTCATGTCGACCGCGACGCGCGTGCCGGCCGCCCCACTCTCGTCCCCGTCGTCGCTTCCGTCGCTGCCGTCGCTTTCAGTGCTCCCACCGTTTCCGGCGCTTTCATCGTTTCCGTTCCGACCGTCCTCGACATCTTCGAGCACGCGGACGCCGTAGATCAGTCCGAGGTCGACGATCGACACCGGCATTTCGGGGTCGTCGATCCCGTAGAGCGCGTCCCACACCCGCCGTTCGAGTCCTGAAGATCCCTCGCCGGTCGCCGGCAGCGACTCGACCGTCGGGCCGTTCTCGGTGTAGTCAGTGTACGCACAGTACGTCGGGCCGGACTCGCCGGTCGTGCGGTCGTAGTTGGATTCGTTCTCAGACATCGTCGGGGTCCTTCATGAGCCGCGGTGGTTCGCCCAGTTCGAGTTCTCGATAAGTATGGGTGAACTCCGAGAACAAGGCGGGCCAATGCTCGGTGTGCTCGCCGTTTCGCCCCACCGCCTCGGGGAGATCGGCCAGCACCTCGCCCTCTGCGGAGGCCGGCACCGAAAGCCCCAGCGAATCGAGATAGGGCCTAATGGTCGAAAGCCATGCCCTGCGCATGTCGGCGAGCGATTCGGTCCTAATCCCGAGATCGAGAATCGCCTCCTCGTGTTCGGTCGCTTCGAACAGCGTCAGCGCGGAGGGGAACAACCGGTCGAGGGCCTCTTGTACCCGCTCGCGGCTTGGTTCGTCGTCACACAGCCGGGAGAGCCAGTTGCGTGCGTGTTGGGTGTGGTAGTCCTCTTCGGTGAGGACTTTGCCGACCCGATCGGCGATCCGGGGGTACGACGTCCCCTCCAGAGCGTGGAGGTGCAGGTCCTCGTAGGTGTCGTACAGGTATCCTCGGAGGATCGCGTCGGCCCAGTCGCCTTCTCCGAAGGGGAGTTCGACGAGCGTCGCGTGGCGAAACTCCGAAGCACTCGCCTCCCAGATCAATTCGGCCTCACTCTGTCCGAAGTCCTCCAAGAGGTCGTACCACAGCCGGGCGTGCCCGAGTTCGTCCTGGGCGATATTGGAGATCGCGAGATCGGATTCCAAGGTCGGCGCGCGGACCTGCCACTCGGTGTAGCGCTCGGCGAGGACGAACTCGTCGTCGGCGAGCGGCCGGAGTTCGGCTTCGACGGCCGCCCGTTCTGTCTCGGTGAGGTCGGCCGGCCCACCCAGGTCTTTGGCCTCGGCGCTCATGCGCTTTCACCCTCCTCCGTGGCTTCGGCTCCGGTCGCGGTCTCGTCCGCCTCGTCCTCGTCGCTCTCGCCCGCTCGATCGGCGCGCTCGGCCTGTTCCTGTTCGCGCTGGGAGGCGGCGATCTCCTCGGCGAAGTCCTCGTCGGTATTGAAGGTCATTGCCCACCGGTAGGATTTATCAGTTGTTCCGCCGAAGGTCGTCTCCTCGGCGTCCACCTCGCCGATCTCCTCTCCCGGAACGACCCACAGGCTATGGGTAGGGCGGCGGCGGCCGTGTTGGATCTGTGCGAACATGAGCGCCATCTCCTTGTCCGGCGCGTGAACGTTCCCGCAATGGGTGTGGTACTTCCCGCGCGCTTCCTGTCTGAACACTTCCCAGATCATTCGTGGTACCTCGATTCGTCCTCGGTCGCTCGTCGCTCGATCAGTCTGCCGCTCCCGGCACGCCGCCGGCGCTCGATCCGGCACTCGGGGTCTCCATCGACTCGCGCACCCACGCGACGGCCTCGCGAGCGGCCTTCCGGGAGTCGATCTGGGCGACACCGGGCTCGAAGTCGTTCTTCGCGACCTGCCAGAACTCGTTCCAATCGAGGTCGTCCTCGACGACCTCGTAGCGACCGTCGTTGTGCTCGTGGATGCGAGGGTACTCGGGGATCTCCAGGCCGTACTTGCGCGCTTTGGGCAGGTAGGCGTTCAGGAAGGCCTGGCGTAGCTCGTCGTTGCCCATCGTCTTCAGGCCCACCGCGCTCGCGAAGTCGTGATGTGTCGATTGGTCGTCCGTCGGGCCGAAGAACTGGAGGATCCGGGGCCACCACTCGTCGAACGCTTCCTGGACTAACTCCTGTTCCTTCCGGCTGCCGGTAGCGAGTTCTCGTAGAATCGACTCACCGTGTTTGATGTGGAAGCCCTCCTCGAAACAGATCTTGTCCATCGCGTGCGCGTACGGTTCCCAGGAAGTGTTCTTCAGGGTGGCTTGCCGGCGCATCGCCGCGCCGTCGACGAAGAAGCCGATCATCGGCGTCTCCCACCAGTGGTCCATCGGGTAATGGAAACAGTTGAGGAACTTGCCCTCGCCGTTCGCGAGTTCGTCCAGCATCTGCTTGCGCGTCTTGATTCCCAGGTTCTCCGCCGCCCGATACAACAGCTGTCCGTGGCCGATCTCGTCCTGGACTTTCGCCGAGAAGGCGAGTTTGCGATCGAGGCTCGGAGCCTGGCGGATAAAGGGGCGTTCCAGGTACGCACCCATGATCTCGGAGTTCGCGTGGAACTGGATCATCCGCGTGGCGGCTTTTCGGTACTCCTCGGGCATGTCGTCCTTCGGGCCGAACTGTCGTGGACCGGCGCGTTCCTCGACGGTTCCTATGTCCATGGTTACCCTCATGTGCGAGCCCTGAACGGATACCGTTTCACCCGTTTATAGGCGGGGTTTATATGCTATCGGCCGGTATCCGTTCCTAACAATCGTGATCGAAGGAGCCGAGTCCAACGGACACGAGCGCGAGGGTGGGACAGTCGAGGCAGGTCGGCACGGCAACGAGGGACGCACCGCCCTCGTGCAAGCCGTATCGTCGGCAGGCACGGAGGCCGGCGTGTGATCGAGGAGTGTCTCGTCGTCGAGTTCCGGGTCGCGGGCGACGACTGCCCGCTCGCGGCGGCCTCCCGAACTACCGGAACGACGATCGACGCTCGCCCGCCCCAACACCGGGCCGACGGCACCGTTTTGCTGCGCTTCAGCGCCGCGCGCGACGATTCTTTGGCTACCGTCCTTGACGACGATGACCGGATCCGGTACTTACACTGCGCGACCGCAGACGGCCGGACGAACTACCGCTGTCTCGCGACCGCTCCCTGCGTGGCCGGTCGGCTCACCGACGCCGGCCTGCTCGCAGAATCCCTGCGCTACCGCGAGGGCGTCGAACACCACACCGGCGCGGTCGTCGGCTACGACGTGCTCAAAAGCGTGCTCGAAGCCGTCGGCGAGTACAACGCGACCGACGACCACGATGGCGACGACGCCGACAACGGCCACTATATCCCTGAAAGCGCCGGCTCCGATAGCGTCGGCACCCAAAGCGCCGACGCCGGAGGGGACGCCGCGCCGGGAGCGGCGGTCATAATCACGGTCGAGCGCGTCTACCCCCTCGGAGCTGAGGACGACTCGCCGGTCGCGAGGCGCTTCGACCTCACGGCAGCTCAAGAAAACGCCATCGAGACGGCCTTCGCAATGGGGTACTTTGCCGTGCCGCGCGAGTGTACGGCGACCGACATCGCAGAAGCACTGGGAATCGGTAAGTCGGCGTTTCTCGAACGGCTCCGGCGGGGCCAGACGCGGCTCTTCGCTGGACTGTTCCCCTGACCTACCAGAAGATCCAGACGGTTCGCGACCACGAGGAGGCCCACGTCGAAACCCTCACGCAGACGATCGAGGAGTTCGCCGCGCTGTCGGCGACCATCGAGGCCGTCGGCGTCTCCGCCTACGCGGGTGCCGCGCCGCTGATCGAAAACAAGGCGGTTCTCGAAGCGGCACTGTCGATCCACTCGGTCGAAGCTCGGCACACGAGTTACTTCGACGTGCTCAATACGAGCGATCCGTTCCCCAACGCCTTCGACCCCGCCCGCACGATGGAAGAAGTCCTCGAGATCGCTTCCCAGTTCATCGTGGGCGAGCAAGCGACCGACGATGGCCGGACTCCCAGCGTTCGGGTCCCGACCGTCTCCCGTCAGGTCGAAACGTCCCGTTTCGGCCCTCCATATGGTCCGCGTTCGATCGGTCGCTATCGGGTACGAGTGTGAGGAGATCGGTCGTCATGTTCGCCGGTCGTACGCCTCGGCGATGGCGAACGACCGACATACCGTGCACGCGATCACCGCTGACTCGGTGCCAGGGCAAAACGTGTCAGCAACGCCATCACTGTCGATAACCGCCGCTCGGGGAGCAGGTACAGTCGGCGAACCAATAGGTTTCGGGCGTTCGACCACGACGAACCGGACCGACTTCCTGACGACGCTCGTAAGCACTGCTGACCCTCCATCGTCGGCGATCAGGATTTCTATCAGCATCGGAAACAAATGTAATTATACAGGAATTTGGGTGGCAATTCGGCAAACCGCTTTAATGTTCTACGATGCATTACTGATTGCGCACAGCGCACGACTATGACAGACGACACAACGGACGCTCAGACCGAGCGCGAGACGCCGATCGAACTGATGCAGCGAGTAACTGAAGGCTTGAGTTCCCGCCGGGGTTTCCTCGGCACGACCGCGAAGGTCGGGGCCGGTGGCGCGCTGCTCTCCGCGGGTGCCGGGACGGCGGCGGCCGGCGGCGAGTCGGGCGACGACATGGATTCCGACACCGCGTCGGTTACCTTCGACGACCAGGAATCGACCGGGACGAGCGTGACGGTCGCCTCCGCGACCCTGCCGGAAGGCGGGTTCATCGCGATCCACGACTCCTCGCTGCTCGACGGCGCGGTCTTGGAAAGCGTCATCGGGGTTTCGGAGTACTACGAGGCCGGTACCGTCGAGGACGTCGACGTATCGCTGTTCAACGAGGCCGTCAGGGGCGCTGACTTCGACATGGAGATGCTAGAAGAGGACGACACCCTGATCGCGATGCCGCACAAAGACACAAACAGTAACGAGAAATACGACTTCGTCCGGACGAACGGCAACCAGGACGGCCCGTACACGAAAGACGGCGAAGCCGTCGTCGACGACGGGATGGTTACCGTCGTCGACGAGGAGATGATGGACGACGACGTCTCGGACATCGACATCCTGAACTTTGCGCTGACGCTCGAACACCTCGAAGCGGCGTACTACAACGAGTTCCTCGACGAGTACTCCGAGTCCGACGTCGAACGCTCGGACGTCGCAGCGATCTTCGCGGACGACGGCTCGCGCTACGGCACCTACCAGAAGATCCAGACGGTTCGCGACCACGAGGAGGCCCACGTCGAAACCCTCACGCAGACGATCGAGGACCTCGGTGGTACGCCGGTCGAACCCGCCGAGTACGAGTTCCCCTACGAGACGATCGAGGAGTTCGCCGCGCTGTCGGCGACCATCGAGGCCGTCGGCGTCTCCGCCTACGCGGGTGCCGCGCCGCTGATCGAAAACGACGACCTGATTCCGCCGGCGCTGTCGATCCACTCGGTCGAAGCTCGGCACACGAGTTACTTCAACGTGCTCAATACGAGCGATCCGTTCCCCAACGCCTTCGACCCCGCCCGCACGATGGAAGAAGTCCTCGAGATCGCTTCCCAGTTCATCGTCAGCGACGACTAAGTAGGTCGCAACCGACCGATTTCCCGCATTTTTCGCAACTGCTTCGAGCAGCGATATGCTCGCCGACCAGTGCCGCGCTTACCGACCGGCAGCGTGCTCGCCGATCAGAGCCCGTACTCGTCGTTTCGGTTTTCCGCTTCGCATTGGCCTCGATCCCGACCCCGGCCCGATCCGTCGGCGCTGCGGCGGGGTCGCGTTCGGTCGCTCAGTCGGTCTTGTAGACGCCGCGGGCGTCGGCGACTGGCGTCCCTTCCTCGTCGGTGACTTGCACCGAGACGACGCCGACCGACCCGCCCCGGCGGAGGACGTCGGCTTCGGCGTGGAGATCGCCGGTGCCGGCTTCCAAGTAATCGATGCGCATGTCGACCGTCGGCACTGGTTGGTCGGTAAGCGAGACGAGCGCCGCTCCCCCCACGGTGTCGGCGAGCGTGAAGGTCACCCCGCCGTGGGCCATCAACTGATTCTCGTTCCACGACAACTCAGGACGCATCGGAACGTGGCCTTCGGCGTGACCCTCGGCGGCCTCGGTGACGTCGATTCCCAGCAGGTCGGCGAAGGGCATTCCCTCGAAGAACGACTCGATGTCCATGCTCGCCCTTCGGGGGCACGGATAGGTACCTTCCGGTCGTCAACGCCTCGATCGACGCGACCCCCCGATCAGCCAGCGGATCGACGGGCTATCCGGCGACGGCCAGCCATGAGTTGGCCTATCGTCGCTCGCGCTGTTCGATCTTGTTGAGTTCGATGAGCAGCCGGAAGATCGCTTTGACGAGATTGGAGTCGACCTCGAAGTTCGACGCGTTCTCGCCGGCGCGGTCCATCACCGCCCGTTCTTGGTCTTCGTCGGTCGTCGCGAGGTCCTGGTCGGCTTTCACCCGGGCGACGGTATCGGCGACGTACGTACGCTGGGCGATCAACTCGACGAGTTCGCGGTCGATCGTCTCGATCTCCCGACGTAGTTCGTCGATGCTCATCTCCTCTGGCTCCGGTTCCGGCTCGGGTTCAGGTTCGCCGGGCTCGGCTTCGTCGGACCCGGGTTCGGGGTCGGTCGGCGTCACGCTATCCGTGCTCCCGTCGTTTCCGTTCTCGTTAGCCACGTGTGTCCCTCCCGTTCGCTCCAGGTCCCCTGTACTCGCTGCACGGCCTCGCTGTCGCCGACGGCGACCACGCTCGGGCCGGTCCCCGACAGCGAGACCCCGCGGACGTGTTCGAGGGCCTCTACCATCGGTTCGGGCGAGTAGCCGAGCGCCGCACAGTACGCGAAGCCGTTCGTGGTCATCGCCCGCTCGTACTCGCCGGCGAGCGCCCGGTTCGCAACCACTTCGGCCACCGGCGCGACCCGTCGGCACCGCTCGACGTCGGCGTCGGCGCTGTACGCCCGCTCGGGGGGCGTTCGGACCGCGACGGCGCGTTCGAAGCCGGTGTCGTGAGCGAGCAGTTCGTCCCGAGAATTGTTGGTGACGGTCACGCCGCCGAGCATGCTCGCCGACGCGTCGTCGAACGCCCCCGTCACCGTGACGCCCGTCTCGCGGGCGGCCCGGACGCCGAGCCGACAGGCCGCGAGGCGCGTCACCGGTGTCGATGGGGCGTCGCTACCCGTTTCGTCCGTTCCGTCCGTCCTGTCCGTCCCGTTCGGTCCGTGCGAGCCCTCCGATCCGCTCGCGTCGACGACCGGTTCGTCCGTCTCGGCAGCCGGCTCGTCCGCGCCGGCGATCGGGACGCCGAGCGCGTCGAGCGTCGCCAACATCGTGGCGTTGGCCGCGGCGCTCGAACTCTTGAGCCCCGCAGCCATCGCGATGTCGCTCTCGGTCCGCACCCGTCCGTACTCGACGCCGTTCGTCCGGCCGCTGTTCCCGCTGTCGCCGTCGCCGTTGTCACCGTTGGTGCTGTCGTCGTCGCCGTAGGTCTCGACGACGAGCGAGACGCACCGCTCGACGAGCCGGGTGTCGGCATCGGGTTCCCCGGCGATCTCGCCGACGACGGTGAACCCGTCCGACCCCGCCGATTCCGAGCGGTCGCCCGCGGCGTCGGCATCGATCGGGCGGTCGCCGAGGGCTACTGTCGCCTCAGTGTACCGGTCGATCGCAAAGGCCGCGCCAGTCCCCGTCGCGAGGGCGTTTAGAATCGTCCCCGCCGCGGGCGCGCGGGCCCGGCCGCGACGTTCCATATCGGGTTCTCCCCGTGACGGTACTTACCCGTGGCGATCGATCCGCCGATCCGGAACGAACGCCGCATCGACCTGGTTCGGACGTCGACTCCGGTCGCGACGCTTTTTCGCCTCCCGGTCGTAGCGGGGTTATGAGCACGCGCAGCGACGTCTCGCCCGACACGCTGGGAATCGAACTCCGGGAGGAGGGCATCCTCGTCACCTACACGGACGGTCGGGACGTCTTCTACCACGGCGTCCCCGAGGCGGTCGAGGGGACGCTCACGACCGCGCCGGGCAAGCAGGTCCACGTTCTCGTCACGGACCCCACCGAGACCGAGGGCGTGATGATCTACGTCAACGATCTCAATACCCACGATGAGATCCTGCGATCGACCGGCGTCGGCCGGATCGTACTGGACGGGGGCGAGGAGACATCGATCTTTCCCGGCGTCGTCGTCCGGGATACCGACCCGCGCGTCGAAATCGAAGCCGACCCCGAGACCGCCCGCGGGCGGGTGTTCGTCTTCGAAGAAGACGAGATCGCAGAACGCGCCTACGAACTCGTCGCACCGCCCACGAACGTCGACGCACCGCCCGCTGACGCTGACGGGAACGAAGCGGCTTCGGAGGACGAGACATCTGACGACGAGTCGGGGTAGTCCGGTGATCGACCGGTCGCTATCGCCGAGCGAACAGCCGTCCGAGAACCGATCGTCGGGTCGATCGTTCGGCGAGTACCACCGAGTACTCGACCTCGTTGACGACCGCGAAGTGCAACGAGTCGGTCGCGAGCCGCGAGGGAATGCCGGCGTCGGTGGCTCCGAGGGTCACCAGGGTGTGATCGGCCGCTTCCCGAGCGATTGCGCGTTCGACGTTTCCCCCCGTCATTGATGATCCGTTCGGCGTCGTCGAGCCCGTGATTAGCGGCCCACGCGGCGAGGTCGCGCTCGGCGGCCTCGCGCTCCCCCGGGCCGTCGATGACGCGCAGTAGCGTAACCGCGGAGCCGAGCCCCGCCCGGAGCGCGCGGGCGGTCTCCACGCTCAGGTCGAAATCCAAGCCGCCCGCGGTCGGGACGAGAACCCGCGAGGCGTCGAACCCCTGGTCTTTGAACACCAAGAGGTCACAGGGAAGGTAGCTCGCGAGGTCGTCGAGCGGCCGTCCGGCACGCGCCCCGCTCCAGGGTCGATCCGCACCCCAGCCCACCACCACGAGATCGGTGCGCTCGCGCCGCGCGGCGGTGAGGACCTCCCCGGAGGAACGATGGGAGACGACCGTCGACGTCTCGGTGGTGACCCCCTCGGGGACTTCTCGCTCGCGGACCTCCCCCAGTACTACCTCGCTTTCGGCGACGAGACGTTCCCTGCCAGCAGTTCCGTACCGCGCCGAGCGGCGATCGGGGACGACGTGGGTAACGTGGACGACCGCCGGCTCGCGGCCGGCCGCGAGCGCGCAGGCGAGATCGACGAGCCGCGCGTCTGCGGTCGGGTTCGCGGCCGGGACCAGTATCCGGTAGGTGTCCTCGTCCTCTCCCTCCCTCTCCTCGCCGAGGGCCGCGTCGGTGTTGACGAGTGGGACGTACGACCGGCCCGCGGCGCTGCCTAACAGCCACTCCGGGACCGACAGTTGGCGGTTGACGCCGTCGAGTCGGGCGGACTCCAGTTGCTTCTCGCTCGTTTAGAAGTAGTTGACGACGGTCACGAGGACAATACCGCCAAAGGTGTCGCCCAGCAGAACAGGGATCACGAAGTCGACGAGTCCGACGAACACCGACAGGTCGCCGACAAACGCGAAGTACAGCATCTCGGTAAAGGAAATAACGACGTGATTGAGATCGCCGAGCGGGATCGCAAGAAAGGCGAGATAGACGGCGACGAGCCGGGAAATCGTATCGTCGGCGGCGTAAACCACCCAGACGACGCCAGTGACGATCAACCCCGCGAACGTCGCCTTGAAGAACAGCGTCGTCGCCGGGGTCCCTAAGCCCTTCTCAGCGTGATCCATCGCGGCGGCGGCCTCGGGCGAGAAGACTCCGCCGAACGCGAGCGCGGTCGCGCCGATCGCCCCACCTGAAAAATTGCCCGCGAGGACGATTCCCCAGTGATGCAACAGGGTAGGGACGCTCGCTAGCCGTTCGAGAACGAGTGCAACCGGCGGCAGGGCGTTTTCGGTGTAGAGCTGGCACCCCCCGATGACGATGTAGACGAACCCTAAGGGGTACGACAATGCACTGAAAACCGGATCGCCACTGGTTGCGGCAGTCACCGATGCAAACAACAGAAAGGTGATCGCGATCGCGAAGCCCGCTGCGAGCCCGCTGAAGTACAGTTCCCGGGCCCGGGCGGTGACCTCCTCGTCGGCGGCGGCGACGATCCGGCCAAAGACCTCGTCCGAGGAGGACCGACTGGGACGACCGTGCCGGCCGCGGGCGCGCCAACCCCCGTATGCTCGCCCGCCGCGCGACCGTCCCGAACGCGGTCGTTGCCGGCGTGGTCGCCTTCGGCACGACCGTCGTCAACCGGGACCGGTCCAGTCGCGATCTGGTCCACTGTAGTTCGGTCCGCTGCAGTCCGGTCCGCCACGACCGAATCGGTCGTAGTCCCGTCGCTTCCCTGCGACTCCCCCTCGGTTCGATCCGACGTCCCTTCTTCCATGCTTGTTCGGCTCGGCTACTGGACGTACGTGGGGTCTTTGGCGTCACAGCGTTGCTCGTGTTCTTCGGCTTCGTCGTGAGCGTCCAGTAGTAGGCCGCACTCCTCGCACTCGTACCAAGTCGCATCGTCGCGTTCGGTTTCGACCACCATATCGGGTGGTGGGCCGTCGGCTCACAAATGCGTTACCCTAAACGAAGCGGTATACAGTCGAGCAACGAAAACCGAGAGGAGCTGCTCCAGGCCGGATATAGGTTTCAGCTCCTTTGAAACCGGTCTTCCTCGATCTTCGTCGCCCGAGTGAAAACAGTGTACCCGACCGTCCGGTTCGTCGCTCGCCGAGCGCCGGTCGGTCAGCCGGTTGGCGTCGTCTGGATGTTGAGCGACTTGCGAATGATCTGGGTGAAACCCATCGAACACAGGAAGTACCAGATGATCCACGCCTGGATCGGGCCGAGAATTCCCGCGGTCCAGCCGACCTCGCCGACGAACGGTAGTACGACCAATGCGTCGCCGAGGCCGTGGCTCACGCCGCCGCGCGCGCCGATTTTCCAGTACATCCAGAGGAACACGGGGATCGTAAAGAGCATGATCCAGACCATCGGGCGGAACTGCTCTTTGAACATCTGTTGGTACTCGCCCATCTTCTCGGTGTTCATGAGGTTCGCCTGGAGCAGCGTCGACCACAGCCCCGTGAACATCGCGAGCACCAGGACCACAATATAAAAGGGCAACAGCTCGCCGAGCGGGCCCAAGAACAGGTCCAAGCTCCCGCCAATGACGTTGCGTACCGGCGCGAAGGTGTAGCCGGCGAACATTCCGATCGACCCGACGGCGGCGGCCTTGTCGTACGTCGACCAACTCGTGTCTTCCGCGTCGTCAGCGGAGTCGCCCGTGTCGGCCGACTCCGACGGTGACGGGGCCGACGGCGACTCTGCGGTCGACCCGGCCGCCGCCGCGCTGCCTGCGGTCCCGTCGCCGACGGCCTCGCGCACTGCCTCGGGGTCGTCGAGAACGAACCCGTCCGCACTGCCGGCGTCGACGAGGATCCCCGTCTGAATCAGCCGGCCCCACTGCCCGCTCGTGAGGTCCCCGCGTACGTCGGCCCACTCGACGGTCCCCTGCTCGTCGGCGCGGGCGAGCACGACTCCCATCGCCTCGTCCATGCCCTCCTCGTCGGCCAACGAGTCCACTTTCCGCGCTGTCCGTGCCATTTTCTGACTGTTAGCGCCGACGGCTAATGAAGCTTGCACACTCGCGCGACGACGTTGCAGGACCGCTCGGCGACCCGGCGACGACCCGTATCCGGTTCAGGGATACCACGCCATCACGGGCCGGCCAGTGGTTCGACGACGAGACCACGATAGCGGTCGCGGTGTCGCGGTGTCGCGGTCTCGCAGTCGTAGTGCTGGTCCTCTACAGGGATTCGCAGACGCACTCGTACTTTTTCTCCCTTGATTAGCCGAGAAGCAGTGTATATCACACATAGACGATTCGACATAAATGCTTACACCGCTACTTTCCCGTTTTGCAGACATAGCCGAATCAGCTGAAACTGCGGAACGAGGCAGCGACACGGGAGTATGGACAGCGATCGGCATCGACGCAGGAGCCGCGTCGGCGCTATAATCGGGATTATCTGACTCCGCGCATAGAGAAACCGGGACACGCTGTTGCTCGCCGGATTCAAAAAGAAATGGTTGCGCAGCAGCGAGCCGGATGCGGCAAGCGTCTTGATGACCGTGCGCCGTCTCGTGTCTGTAACTGACTCAGTTTCTTTCGACATTCTGACCTCTCCCACACCGCTCTGGGTGGTGCAAAGCTGACTAATATATTCTACGCTCCTAAAGGCGCACCCTCACATAGAGCGCAACGGACCCCACCAGAGGGCAGAGTAAGGATTGGCGTCGCAACGGGTACTATCGCCATGTGGACTACTATGGGTACTGCCGCTGGCGTCGCTGTGGGGCTGTTCAGCGTCAAAGAGCCGATCGATCGACACCTGTTGATCTTCGCAAACGCCGATAGTCACTAGCCCATCGCACACGCTTGAGCCTCGGCACTGGCAGAGTTAAGCAGCAGTACCGTTCTCCCGAATCCTCTTTCAGTACGTCCGGTAGCGCGGCGGCGAATCCGCTCCGGACAGGCAGCGATAGCGGATGTGGATGTGGGGTTGCGGTTTCATCTGCCGATCCCTACAGTTGCGCGCGTAGTCGCGGTCATATTCCTTTCAGCCCGATCAAACGTTCCCTTCGATCGCCTCGCGTAGGTCCTCCCAGACTTCATCGGGCGAGTTCTCGCCGTTCACCTCGACGAGCTCGCCCGACTCGCGGTAGTGGTCGACGACGGGTTCGGTGTTCTCGCGATAGACGCGGATGCGCTCGCGCACGACGTCTTCGGTGTCGTCGTCGCGCTGGGTGAGTTCTGCCCCACACTCCTCACAGACGCCTTCCTCCGCGGGCGGATCGAACTCGGTGTGATAATTCGCCCCGCAGTCGGGACACACTCGCCGGCCGGTGAGCCGCCGGACGAGTTCGTCCTCCTCGACCCGGAGGAAGGGCACGACGTCGACGCCGGTCATCTCGCTCAGGTACTCGGCCTGCTCGATGTTCCGGGGGTACCCATCCAAGACGAACCCCTCGGCGTCGGCGAGCGCCTCGACGACGATCTCGTTCACGACCGGATCGGGGACGAGTTCGCCCGCGTCCATGTACTCCCGCGGCGTGCCGTGATCGGTTTCGATGTCCTTGTTCGCACGCAGCGCGTCGCCGGTCGTCACGTGGGGAACGCCGAACGCCGCCTCGATGTTCGAACTCTGGGTACCCTTGCCCGCGCCTGGCGGTCCGAGCAGGACGATCCGCGGATCGTTCCCCCCGCTGTCGCCGCCGTCGCCACGTATGCCTTCGGCCTCGTGTGTACTCATCGGCGGCGGTTCGCCGGCCCTCGGTATGTATCCGTTGCTTCCACCCCTCGGGTACCTCCCCGCATGTCGTGCGTCGACCCGCTCTCGCCGACCCGGCCGGTGCGGCCGGCGCACGACTGCCCTTTTCCCCCGACGGACCGGTAATGTCGTTCACCGCAACCCCTTAGCCGGCCCCGCCCCGACCGTCATCGATGCGCGATCTGTTCGTGCGAGCGGCCCGCGGCGAGCGCACCGAACGTCCGCCGGTGTGGCTAATGCGCCAGGCCGGCCGGCACCTCCCCGAGTACCGCGAGCTACGCGAGCGTTACAGCTTCACCGAAGCGGTCGGGGACCCCGGGATCGCAGCACGGATCTCCTTACAGCCCTACGAGCGCTACGGCGTCGACGGCGTCGTCATGTTTTCGGATATCCTCGTCGCGCTCGAACCCCTGGGACTCGAATACCGCATCGAAAGCGGCGTCGGCCCGGTGATCGACGACCCGATCGCAGCACCCGACGACGCCCTCGCGCTGACCGAACGCGACCCGGAGCCGGTAGGGCAAAGCCTCGATTACGTGGGGGAACTGTTGAAACGGCTCGACGGTGCAACGGGCGCGGATGCGGCGACGATCGGTTTCGCCGGCGGCCCGTTCACGCTCGCCTCCTATGCCGTCGCCGGCGGCTCCAGTCGCTCACACCTGCCGCTCCGGCGGCTCCGGGCGACTCATCCCGAAGTGTTCCGCGAGCTCCTGGCTACCTTCGCCGAGGTCGTCCGTGACTTCCTCGCCTACCAGATCGACGCCGGTGCCGACGTCGTCCAGCTGTTCGATTCGTATGCGGGCGTGCTCACGACCGCCGACTACCGCCACTTTCTCCTGCCGCTGCACCGCCGGATCCTCGCCGATCTCGACGCCCCCTCGATAATCTTCGTCCGGAACATGAACGGCCGACTCGACTTGCTCGACGGAACCGGCGCGGACGTGGTGGGACTCGACTGGTCCGTCGAGATGGGCAGTGCTCGCGAGACGCTCGGCCGCGAGACGCCAGTACAAGGTAACCTCGATCCCGCGGCGCTGTTCGCCGCGCCCGAGGTCGTTCGCGAGCGAACGGCGGAAGTAATCGACGCGGCGGGCCCGCGCGGGCACGTCCTCAATCTCGGCCACGGCGTCGACAAGGACACCCCGATCGAGGGGGTCGAGGCGTTCGTCGAGACGGCGAAATCGATCGAGCGATAGGCCCCCTCCCCGGGTTCGGTCTCCGACCGAGTCCCCGAACGGACTCGGTAGCGCTCTCACGGGCCGAACAGTTTTATTATAAGACGAAGTATTTAAATACAGATGTCAACGACCGTTCCGATCGCTACGATCGGGTACGCCGTGGTGTTCGCGGCGGCGGCGATCGCCTGTTTCGCGAGTCTGCCTCGGGCCCGCCGGATCGACGACGCCGGGACGCGTCGCGGGCTCGTGGCGCTACTCGTTTCTAGCGGTAGCTGGGCCGCCACACAAGTCGGGTTCGTCGCCGCTCCGACCGAGCGGTTCGCGGCCAGGGCGCACCTGCTCGGCTTGCTGTTCGGGTTCGCGACGGTCTTCGCGTGGCTGTATTTCGCCTCGGCGTACACCGGTCGTTCCTATCACCGCGAGCCGACGTACCGGCGCGCCGGGCTCGGGCTCTACCTCGCCGTCGCGGCGGTGAAGATCACGAACCCGCTCCACCATCGCTACTTCACGACCGAACCCGTCGCGGCGTCGTTTCCCCGCTTCGCCATCCAGCAGGGGAACCTCCACTGGATCGCTACCGGGCTCTCGTACGTCCTCGCCGGAATCGGTATCTTCGTTATTCTCGAACGGTTCGCCGAGGTCGACTACGACACGAGCGTGCTCGGTGGTTTGGTCGCTCTCACCGGATTGCCGGTCGTGTTCTCCGTCGTCGGGTACACGAGCCCGCGGCTCCTCGGTTTCAGCTACGCGCCGCTCGGCGTGGCGGCCTTCGCAGTCGGGGTCCTGTTCGTCGTCGAAGAGCGATTCCTGGCCGTCCCCCTCACCGGGGACGCCGACGGCGCGGTCGTGTTGCTCGACGACGCCGACCGGATCCGTGATTACAGTCGGGAAGCTCGTGACCTGTTTCCCGGGCTCGTCGACGCGATCGGCGACCCGGTCGACTCGATCGCACCGACCGTCCCGGTTTCGGGCTCCGAGGAGGACGTCCTCGAACTCGACGTCGGGGGCGAGACGCGGTACTACCTGGCGACCGACGAGGGAGTCTCGCTCGGGCGGGCCGACCTCGGCCGCGTCGTCGCCTTCACCGACGTCACGACCATCGAACGCCAGCGCCGGGAACTCGAACGCCACAACGACCAGCTCGAAGGGTTCGCGGTCTGGGTCCGCCACGAGCTACGGAACGCGCTCACGATCGTCGACGGCTACGCCGACTGGGCGGCAGACGCCGTCGAAAAGGGCGACGACGACGACGCTCGCGAGGCGCTCGGGACCGTCTCGACGGCGACCGACCGGATGGCCCGCATCGTCGCCGACCTCGCGACGGTCGCCCAGTACGGGCGGACGATCGATGGAACCGAACCGGTCCCCTTCCGCGAGGCGGTCGAAGCGGCCTGGACGGGGGCCGACACCGGCGATCTGACGCTTACGGTCGCCGGCACGGGCACGATCGAGGCCGACCGCGCTCGACTCCGGCGGCTCCTCGGAAACGCCTTCGTCTTTTTCACCCACAATAGCGGCTCGGAACTGTCCGTCTCGCTCCGCGAGGACGGGTTCGTGCTCGCCGACGACGGCCAGCGGCCGCCGCCCGAGGCGGCCGAGCGCTACTTCGATTACGGCGACGCCGCTCCCACGGCCGCCGCGGGGATGGCGCTACCGAACGTCCGGACGCTCGCCCGCGTCCACGGCTGGACGGTCACCGTCGATCCCGACCACGGGGCGGGAACGGGCATCGTCGTCGCCGGCGCGCTCGTCGAGGTCCACGACGCGTCCCCGCCGGCGGTCTGAGCGGTGTCCTCCTTTTTCCCTCTTCCTTCTCGTTAGCCGATAGTCGATTGCCATCACCGACGAACTGACTCGCGGGGTCGCAGGTCGCGTGCCCGACCGGTGGCTCGGTTTCCTCCTCCCCCCGTAGCTCGAGCCGTTCGTGCCCTGTCACCGGGTAGTCGACGGTTGTCGGGTCGACGGCGCTCCCTTCCGATCCCGGTCGCTCGCCAGTCGCTCGGCGAAGCGTTTCGCCTGGGTGATCCGACTCGATACCCCCGCCCGCGCCGTGTAGTTCGTGAGCAGGTCGATTCCCCTGGGCACCGAAAGCGAATCGAGGGCGTCCCACGAGGCGTCGTACGCCGGAAACCCCTGCTCCCAGCGCGACACCGAGAGCACGCGCGCACTTTCGCCGACGACTGCTTCGAACTCCCGGGTCGCCCGGTCGCCAAGTTCGTCGTCGCCCCGATCGAGGATTTTGGGGTCCTTCATCCCGCCCAGGAAGGCGGTGTAGACGTTTTCGCGGTCGAACAGGCTCGCGTTCCAGGTCACGCCCAAGGTGTCGAACCCCTCGTCCCACCTGATCTGGTAGCCGAACCCCTGGCCTCGGAAGTCGCTGTCGAGGTGGACGACCGCGAGCGGGTTGTACCCGAGGTCTCGAAGTCCTTCGGTCCCCGCTGCGCCGCCGACGTTATCCAACAGACTGGCGGCCGTCGGCGCGTCGGCGGTCACGATCACGCGATCGACCGCGTGCTCGCCGTTGGGCGTCGAGACGAGGAACCCCGCTTCGTTGCGATCGCTCTCGTCGGCCGATCCATCTCCGTCGCTCCGCCCGCCCCCGTCGGTTCGTTCGCCTCCTTCGCCCTCGTTCACCCGCTGGATCCCGGTTACCGGTGTTTCGAGGTGGACGGCTTCGGCGTGGGCGTCGTAGAGCGCCCGTGGCAGCGTTGCGAGCCCGTTCTCGAAGGAGGTCGGCGGCGGCGAGTCGCCGAAGACGATCCGCCCCAGCGCCGGCTTGAGCAGCGACCCCTTGCGGGCTTCGAGGTCGAGTAGGCCCGATAGGGCGTGACGCGCCGGCATCCGTGCCGGATCGGACCCGTAGGTCCCGCCGAACACCGGGCCGATCAGGTTCTCGTAGGCCTCGCGGCCGAACTTCCGGGCGAACAGCGCTGCCGCGCTCTCGTCGGGGTTTCCAGGACTCGTCAAGGGTTCTGCGAACAGGCGGGCCTTCCCGGTCGTCGAAAGCAGGTCCGTCCGCACGAGCGCGCGCAACGACCGGGGCACCTCGCGCAGCCGGCCGTCGCAGTAGATGTAGAGGGGAAGGTCGTCGCGCGCGGCGACCAGTGTGGACCACAGGTCGAGATCGTCGATCAGCTCTTTGATACCGTCGGTGAGACGCAACCGCTGAGGCCCGGCTTCGAGCACTCGACCGCTCGACCGGCCGTTCCCCACGTCCGCGCGAAGCGAGCGGATCACCCCGCCGGGTTCGTCGCGTGCCTCGAAACACGTTGCCTCGATCCCCCGCTTCCGACAGTGATGGACCGTCGCCAGGCCGGTGATCCCGGCACCGACGACCCCGACGCTCATCGACTCGACGACTCGGCCGTGCCGCCGTCGGCTTCCGTTCCGGCCTCGGCCGCGTCGGCGTCAGTCCCGGTTTCGGCCCCGGCGTCAACGCGCTCGCTCGCCCCACCTCCTGCATCGGGATACGATCGCTCGACGGGGGCGTTCAGACACATGGTACCCGGTACGTCCCGGCACTGACACTGTCGGAAGTTGTAGTAGCCCGGATCGAAACCGCCGACGAACGGCTCCGTGAGGTCAGCTAGTAGTGGAGCGAACCGATCGTCGTCGTGCGGGATCGGGACGCGGTAGAAGTCGAGTCCCGCTTCCTCGGCTTCCTCGCGGAGTTCGATATCGAGTTCCGAGAGGGTCTCGGACTGTTCGTGCATGAAACTCACCGGCTCGACGACGACCCGTTCGGTCCCGCCCTCGTCGCCGAGCGTTCCGATCAGGTCCTCGACCTCGGGTTCGGTCCAGGGGATGTCGCGGTTCGAGTGGTTCTGGTAGCCGAGTTCGTACGCCGACCCGAGTGCCCCGGCGAGCGCCTCGCAGAACTCCGTGACGTACGTGCCGTACCGGTATCCCTCCTCCAAGTAGTACTCGGGCGTGCCGTGCGCGGAGAAGACGAGCGTCGTTCCCGGGTCGGCGAGCGAGAGGCCCTCGCTGTCGAGAAACGAGCGGACGTTGTCCGCGCGCATACGGGTGTAGGCCGGGTGGCGATGCCAGCCCGAGACGGGATCGAAGGGCACCTCCCACCCCGATTCGGCGATCGCGTCTTCGACGAGATCGAGCGCCGCGACCGTGGTCGAGGGGCCACACAGCGGGTAGACTGGCAAGCCGACCAGCCGATCGACGTTGTCCTTCTGAGCGGCCGCGACGGCATCCGCCGCGTAGGGTTCGGTGAACTGCATGCTGACGTAGGTCCGTGCGTCGTAGCCCCGATCACGTAGTTCGGTTTCGAGCGCGTCGGCCTGAGCCGTCGCCTGTTCGTTGAGCGGCGACCCGCCGATCCCCTCGTACTCCTCGACGAGCGCCGACGCGCGGCGTTCGGCGAGTTCCCGCGAGCGCTCGCGTTCTTCTTCCTCGGTATCGGCTTCTTCGAGCGCGGCGTTCTGGAGGAAGATCCGCGTGAGGTACGGCACGACCGCCTCGCGGGAGGGTTCGGCCGGCTCGCCGAAGTTCAACACGACGATGCCTATGGTCATGCTTGCAGTTGCTTTTCGATCCTCGAATAGCTGTCGGTACCGGTGCTTGCCGTCGATCTCGTCCCGGCGTTTCGCACGAGCGAGCGGGGACGAGTTAGGTCGCGACGGCGAGGCCGAACCCGAACAGAAAGGCCCCGAACAGGACCGCTCCCCCGGCCCGGATCGACGCTCGCGGCCGTGCGATTCCCCCGATCGATCGCGGTTCCGTCCGTCCCAGTCCGGCGACAACCCGGCCGAGGCCGAGGCTGACGAGCACACATGCCGCCCCGACGCCGACGCCCGAGACGAACGCGCCGACCGGCGCGCCGAGCAGCCAGACCGAAAGCAGGTCGCCGACGACGGTCCCCGCCCCGTAGACGAGCGGCGCGCCGACGAGCACCGATCGCCACTGCATCGACCGCTCTCCGACGCCGCGGCTCGCCGACATCCGGGTGTTCGACCGCCGTCGCCTCGACGACCGACGACGTGCCATGGAAGTAGTTTCGATCGACAATGAAACGGTATAAATCCACGTCAGACGCTCCTCGCTCGGTTCGTCGGTATTCGACTTTGCGGTGTTCGTTCGGTGGTGTTTAGTTGAGCGATGAGGACCGGTGAGAGCCGGTTCGGGTGGGACTGGAAGGGGCCGGGCGCGTGGCGGCTTCGCCGTGGTTCGAAGGACGCCGGAGGCGTCTTTCGGTCAGTACTGGAAATCTTCGATTTCCCGCTTGCAGCAAAAACGCTCCGCGTTTTTGCCACATTTACGAGAACGGAGGTCTCGTGAGTAAATCAGAACTCTTCGAGTTCTGATCACATCATAAAAGACCCTTCGCGTCTTTTGAACGGCAGCGAGCCCCCGAGTCGAGCGTCCGGGGGCTTCCGAAACGGTCTCGTCAGCTTTTCTCCTGAAAGCTGCTGAACTAAACACTACCGCGAGTTCGCGCCGAACCTATAAATATCGGAGAACGGGAAAGGAGAAACGAGGACGCAAAGCGCCCGAGCGCCCGATCGTCCCGACCCAATGGCCGACTCCGAGACAGATCCGATCGCCGACCCGATCGAGGCCCCGTCGTTCGCCATCCCGCTCCGTCCCGAGCGACGGTACTCGCGCCGGGGCGGCCTCAGCTACGAGGGGACTACCGTGTTCGTGCTCACGCCCGATTCGGTGCCCGGGGACGCGGATATCGACCCCGACGCCCGGCTGTGTGCGCTCGTCGAAGGCGTGCTCGGAGCCGACCCCTACACGTACGGCGACTGGTTCGACCTGCCGATGCCGGTCTTTCTGGTGCACGACCGCGAGACGCGCGACGTCTTCCGGGTGGCGGTCCGCGACGGCCGGATCGAGTTCCACGTCCTGCCCGGAACCGACTCCGGGGGACTGTCGGCGCTGTACGACCGGTTGTGCGACGCGACCAGCGGAGACGGGACTAGCGGCGAAGACGGAACCGACGGCGAGATCGGAGCCCTCGAACCGGCACTGGACGGAGCCGACGTGACCTGGCGCGTCGCCTGTCGAACCGATGCCGATCGGTGAGCGTTCGTCTCGACTCGGTCGATGTGGGAGGGAATATTCGAGGAAGACTATCCCCAGGGAGAGGATCCGTTCTCGACTCGATAGCACGCTCTGGCGGAACCGACGCCAGCGACTGTTGCGCTGATCACACCGACGGCTGCTATCGGCAGCGAATACTCGCCGACGAAGTACTGGTATGTGAACAGAACGGACAGGAAGGCGTACGCGACCGCCCCGGCAGCGTACCGGATCATGTTGCATGATATTCCCTAGGCGAATTGTATGTTGTCATCCACAACCGATTTGCCTTCCGCCGGGTTTCGACGGGTATGACCGTCTCGCGCGAGGTCGAGTTGGAGGGCCACATCATCGACTCGGGGATGATGCAGGCATGTTTCGGCATCGTCATGGATCTCGGAGGATCCTTCGAGGTCGAGGCCTTCGACATTGGGCGCTCCGAAACCGCCGAATCCTACGCCCGAATGCGCGTTATTGCTGACACCGAAAGCGAACTTCGCTCGATCGTTCACGAACTCCACCAGAACGGCGCGAACCTCTCCGATCCGGTCGATGCGACGCTCGAACCCGCCCCTGCCGACCGGGTCGTCCCGCCGAACTTCTACTCGACGACCAACCACCCGACCGAGATCCGTCACGACGGCGAGTGGCTTTCAGTCGAGCGTATCGAGATGGACTGTGCCGTCGTGATCGATCCCGACACCGGCAGCGGCGACACCGACTCATCGAACGCCGAGGCCCGAGCGTGCACGAAGGTCCTGAACGCCATCGAGGCGGGCGATCTCGTGGTGACGGGCGAGGCGGGCATCCGGGTGAAACCGCCCGAACGGCCGCGCGGCCGGGAGGGGGCCTTCGGGTTCATGCAGGGCGGGGTGTCGAGCGAGCGGCCCACCCAATCGACGATCACGAAGGTCGCAGAGGCCGTCGCCGAGACGAAACGTGAAGGCGGCTCGGTGCTCGTCGTCCCCGGGCCGGCGCTGATCCACTCAGGCGCGCGCGACGACCTCGCCAGGCTGGTTCGGGAGGGCTACGTCGACGCGTTGTCGGCGGGCAACGGCTTTGCGGTTCACGACGTCGAGCGCGACCTATATGGTACCTCCTTGGGTGTGGACACAGAGACGTTAGATCACCCGCGGAAGGGCCACAAACACCACATCTACACGATCAGCGAGGTCATCCGTGCTGGCGGCATCCCCGAGGCGGTGGCGTCGGGGCTCGTGGGATCGGGCGTGATGTACGAGTGTGTCACCCGGGACGTCCCCTACGTGCTCGCCGGGTCGATCCGCGACGACGGCCCGCTGCCCGATACGATCACCGACGCCGTTCGCGCCCAGGAAGCGATCCGCGAGCAGGCCCACGAGGCCGACCTGGTGCTTATGCTCTCGACGCTGCTGCACTCGGTGGCCGTCGGGAACTGCCTGCCGTCAGATACGCGGGTGATCTGTGTGGACATCAACCCGGCGACGGTGACCCAACTGCTCGATCGCGGCAGCGCCCAGGCCGTGGGTCTGGTGACCGACATCGGGACGTTCGTGCCAATGCTCGCAGAGGAGTTGTTAGAGGAGTAATTGGTCGTATTCGGTCGATCGCCGAAGGGCTGATATATAATCTTTCAAAGATTGTATCTAAAATAGAGTCAAGTAAACTGGTTCAGAAAACTGCTAATTATACTACCATTACAGGTATCAGCTGTCTAAATGCGCTGGTTAATTCGGAGTAATATTGTGTGAACAATTCCCAGTGCCCGCTCTTCACCAAGATAGGGATTACATTAGCGATGATCTGATTCAGGAAACCGAATACTAGTATAGCAATACCGGCTCTCCGACATCTTCTGTCCTGCTCATTGATTTTCGGTTGAATAGCGTTCTGAAGTATATCGTTTAGATTTTCTTCGAAGTCACTATTTGGTAAATCAGCAGGATCAGGATGGAGAAATGTGACACCTTTCACTACATCAGGTCGACCCTCTCCCCGCTGTATGGTACGAATGAATTCTAATTCCTCCAAATCGTCTGGATTGATATCGACACTAGAATAAGACGCCGAGCTTAGACGTCGCTCGTACCATTGTCTAATCAAGTTAACAAACAGCGGAAAGCTGGGAGTTGCACCTGGTGTATAAACATGATCTGGACGGTCTTCAGAGATATTAGAAACGGCTTCTGGATCTGCCATATCCGTGCCAGTCATAACTCTATCCCTGAGTGAGATCACTTTTCCACCATGTGTGTACTTCCACAACATGGGTATATCTGGAAAGGCTAAAAATCCAGCACCGATCACGTCAAACAGGAGTCCTATTGTTATAACCGACCCTACCCAGTATGGTATATCAATCGTCAATTCAATCAAGGCCACAATCAAACATCCCAGTAGAAACCATCTAGTCCTTGGGAACTCATTCTGGATGTTTGATAAACCGGCAGCAGTCCTGATCCGACTCTTCATCACTAAATTATCTTTGGAGGCAGTGGTTCGAACGAAGAGAGCATCGTGAGCAAAGCGAGAGCGGAGGAGGGGGGTTGGGGAAACCTTTCGCTCCGCTGCGCTCCGCGAAAATTCTCATGGGTCGGGGCGGATTTGAACCGCCGGATCAGGCTCACACGCTCCCTACGGTCGCTTTGTGGCCTTTTGGCCGTATCCGGTTCGCTGCGCTCACCGGGAGACGGCCACTTCCTCAGTGTGAAGGAGGTATCATAACCGACCAGGGACCACAATCGTCGTTCGTCAATTCCGGGATTCAGAGACAATGCAACTGGAACCTCTCGACCCGGAAGAAGCAGTCGAACAGTACCTCATGAGCCGACAGCATGACGCATCGAAGCAGACCATACTTAACCATCGATACCGCCTCAAGCAGTTTCTCCAGTGGTGTGAGGAGACCGGCTTCGAGGAAATGAATGATCTCACCGGACGGAAGGCAGAACGGTTCAAGAACTGGAGGATCACAGAGTGCGACATAAATTCGATGACCCTGGAGAACCATCTCCGAACGTTCCGGGTGTTCGTTCGCTGGTGTGAAGCAAACGAAGCAGTCGAATCGGGAGTAGCAGACAAGATCATTATCCCGAAGGTTACCCGTTCGGAAAAGGTGAGAGAGGAGTCCGTCGAACACGAGAGAGCAGAGGCTATCATCGACTATCTGAGCCGTTTCGAGTACGCTTCCGTGACTCACGTCATCTTTCACCTGCTATGGCACACAGGGATGAGGAGAGGGGCACTGTACGGCTTAGATAAGGACGACTGGCACCCATCAGAGGGGTACTTATCAGTTCAACATCGACCGGAGACGGATACGCCGTTGAAGCTCGGCGACGATGGAGAGAGAAATCTCACGATAGCCGACGATCTGCTGGCAGAAGCGTTGAACGATTACATCGCTCACAATCGTCATGATGTGACCGACGATCACGGACGAAAGCCATTACTGACGAGTTCACAGGGACGGCTTCATGCATCGACTATTCAGCATCAAGTCTACAAGCTCACTCGGCCCTGCTACTATTCGGACGACTGCCCACATCAGAGGGACGTCGAAGACTGTGAGGCAACGGAGTTTGATCGGTATGCGAAGTGTCCATCATCAGTAAGTCCCCATCCAGTGCGTCGAGGAGCAATCACTGCTCACTTGAATCGGGACGTCCCGAAAGAGATCGCCTCCGAACGAATGTCGGTCAGTGTAGATACCCTCGAAGAGCACTACGATGCGCGATCGAAGGAAGAGAAGCGACGAAACAGGGAGCAGTATCTAAATAGCCTGTAGTCCGTACACTCTCCTTCTACAGTCAACGCAGGCCCAACTCCGTCACAAGTCGGAGCAGACAACCATGCGATACGATCAGGCCCCCGTGGAGGATCGCCAGGACGCTCTTGATCGGATGGGGTAGTCGAGAATGATGTAGACCTTCTGCGGCACCCAGTATTCATATTCCATCGATATTCGATACTATTCATGCCTACGAAGCGAGATATTTGGAAGGAGTGGATCGATCAGTATGCCGATGTAGACGAACACATACCTCTGTTCGATACCGATGACCGAGGCGAAGTGGAAATCAAGCGACACGGTCGGGACAATCGACCTATCCTCAAACGAAATCCTGCGATGGAAGCGTTACTACAGAACGAAGGACAGAGGACAATCGATGACTGGAAGACCTCAGATAATACCTATGAGGGTCTGATTTACTTGATGTACACCGTCGATGGCGGT
>PXRY01000113.1:0-11531 GCA_003022925.1 Halobacteriales archaeon QS_8_65_32
CGGCGTCGGCGATTTCCCCGCCGAGACACCGGTCGAGGACTACTTCTACCCCGAGTTCTTCCGAGGCGCTCGCAACCCGCTGAAGCTCGAAGAGGAGATTAAAAACGAACTGGCTTCCGTAAGCCTCGAAGACATGCTCGCGCTGGTTCGGGACCCCCGCTGGTCGACCGACCCCTCGGGCTACGGCTAGGTCGCCCACCTGCGCCCCGACGTACACGAAGAGCTACGGACGCCGTAGACCGCAGTGACGAGCGCGGTCGCCACCCCATTCGTGCCATCCCGACCGGGACCGAGAGGTGCCGTCGGAGTTCCACCAGCACCGCTACATGACGAAAGACTCCGCGTCAAACTTCCTGAATCGAGGATGGCGGCTCCAGGAGGCGACACTCTACGCGACACGGGAATTCAAGCGGCGCCTATACCTCACCTGCGCGCAGCCGGACGAGGTCCATACCGAGGTGACTGGCGCGATCGAAGGCGACGAACAGGAGCTGTTCGCCGAGCGCGATACGGTCAAGCAGGCGGCTCCGGAGGTCCTCGAGGCTGGCGACAATGAAACTACCCGCGACCCGATCGCCGACAACGCCGAGGCGCGGCTACTGGACAGCAGATGGGCGTGTCATAGAATCGTTCTCGTATACCATCAGCCGACAACAGTCAGTACGAGCGGGCGATGGCGCAGAGCGCGTCGCAGCATACCTGATTCTTGTCAGGAGCGGCGTGCTGAATACGGAGCATTTGCTCGACATCTGAAGGCGACTCGCTCTACAGTATGTCGGCTCTACACGCGGGATTCTCGGCGGATTTCGACTTCTCTTGGTGTAACGTCGGAGACTTGTCCGGCGATTGGTGCATGGTGGGTGACGCTGAACCCCTGACCTTCTTCGACCGGGTTAGCAACGACCTGTCCTTCGTCGACCAGGTCACCGAACTCGACAGTGGGCTCAGACTCGGCGACTAGTTCGCCGTAGGTTTCGTTCGTGACAATAGGAACGTGGACGCGGTCCGGGTCGACCGTCTCCGGCTGCGTTGCGGGTTCGTCAGCCGACCAATTCAACGGTTCCCGGACGTCGATGCGGCCGTTGCCATAGGTGTGTTCGGCGATTGTCGTTTCGTCAAGAAGTAACACGCAGTTGGTATGCTTTCGGATGCCGTAGCGGTCGGCCGGCCGCTGGATTTTGAAACACCAACCCGGCCCGCCGTCAGCAATGACGCGGTCCTTGCCGAGATTGTCCGGGTCGATGCCGGCCGCTTTGAAAAGGGCCGCCACGGAGGTACCGACCGGAACGTCGAACATCTGAGGGGAGAGTCGGCGCCCGTCGCTCCGGTACCCGTCCAGATGGACGAACTTCCGTAGGACCGGTTCGTCGTGTGCTAGTGTCTGGCACATGTTGTAGGCCGTCTCGGTATTCTGGATAATCCATCCGTAATCTATCGGCAGGTCCTTACCAAGGATCGTGTCCGCGACCCTCTGCAAAAGCACGTTCTCCATCCCACACTCGTATGTGTCTTTGCTGTAGGCGAACACGACGCCGGATGTTTCGTCAACATCCATCGGCAGGTCCTCTGGATGGTACACGGTGCCCTCGGTTGCCGCCTCAAGCGATCGGAGCCACGGGTTCCGATCGGTGGCTTTCGCGCCGACGATGACCCGCTCCAGTGATGAGTCCAGTAGCACATCGAATAGCGCGGCGAACTGGTCGGCGTACTCATCGACCAGCCACTTGTCCACGTAGCAGTTCGGTTCGCTTTCTTGATTGTTCAGCAGGAGAGAGTGTGTCTCGTCGGTCCGCTGCCACTTCGCGTACGTAGGGAATCCACTTCCGCCGGCACCGGATAGTCCGGCCCGCTGGAACGTCCGGGAGAGATTCTCCGGATCAACTGATCCAAAGCGTTGGGAAGTCATAACTAGTCCCGAAAGGGCATAAAGTTAAATCTTTTACCGACGCACTGATTCTCGACGTGCTGATTAACACGCAGAAGCCAATCCCTGTGACCGACATGCGCCCTGTAATCAGCACGGCCTTCGAGTGCTCTATTGAATCGCCAGATGACGACGGGATGATTTCGAATATCCGAGATTTTGGTGCCCGCTTGCGATTAAGAGGGTGAGATCAGTGTGATTCACAGTACCGAATTGAAGCTCACAAATACCCACATCGTCGTGCATCCAGTGCACGACAATCTAAAGCCGTCATCAGTACTATATCCAACACATACACTAAAATCCTGCACGGACCCCACCCCTCCGCCGTCGGCCATTCAACAGAGGACTTTCGAAGCATTATCGAAACTGGTAGCTCCTCCAGCGGTCAGTAGGCAGATCTACCGAACAGTTGATTCGCTCAATCATATCAGAAATATACCGCTGTGGGAGCCTTTCTATGACACGCTCGGACAGCATGCAACTCGGCATGGACCTCGCCGAGGGAGTCGAGGCCGGGATCCGCGAACGCTTCGGATTCAAAGGACCCAAAGGGCGCGACAACCCGGGCGAGACCATTCCTCCCGCCGGCCAGCCCATAGCCGAGGCCGACTGGGGATCGATGGTACACTGCTACCGCGACGACCTCGACCTCCCGCGGAAGCACGGGACGTACACTAACAAGTCGGCCAGCGACAGCGACTCCGAGAAGGACGAGCAGAGCAAGTGCCGACCAGTTGTGGTTCGCCAATAGCCGGCCTCGCTCAACGCGCGACGAGCACTGGCCTGGGTTCGAGAGCGATCAGCATTGCGAACGGACCGATGACCGAGACGAGCAGCGGACGCTCTGCATCGTTCCGAGTCTCGCGAGGAAATATCCGAGCAGAGGGCGCGAGGCGAAACCCATAATCGACGGGCCGTTGAATACCTCGGTAATGGCAGACGACGAAGAGGAAAGCGGACCGATCGTCGAACTCGGCGGGAGCGAACCGGTCGAGGGAGTTCCTCTCGCACGCGTCTCCTCGCGACAAACCTGGGGGATGGAAAAGAGCCGCCTCATAGAGCGCGAAGCGGACACCGAGATCCGCACGCCCGAGGGTCCACAGCGACTCGGCGACGTACTCGATGCGATCGAGACCGTCTACTTCGCCCGCCGCCAGGACTTCGAGGACGAGGTAACGAACGTCATCGGCACCGGCCCCGTCCCGACCGCGAGCAGCGGCGAAAGCGACAGTGCGAGCGACGACTCCGGCTTCGATAGTGAGGCCGGCGCCGACGCCGAGGAATCGAACGGAGCCGATCCGAGCGAAACGGATTCGGGCGGGTCCGAGTCGAACGAAACCGTCGAGAGCGATCCAGAGGACGGGTAGGTCGTGGCGGTCGGGGAACCGAGGTATCGGCTGCCGTCGCTCACCTGGGTTCAAAAATCCCTGCTCTGGGGCGCGTTGCTTACCCTGTTCTGGATGGCGTGGCCGAGCGCCGGGCTCGACGAACGAGTCGTGCGCGATACGGTCGTCTACCTGCTCGGACCGGGCGTGCTCGCGATCTCTCACGGTCGGCACCTCGGCTGGCGGGTCGACCGAACTGCGGTGAAAAACGCCTTTTTCCTCGCGTTGTTCGTTCTCCCGTTCTACCTCGTCGGGTCGGCGCTGCCGTCGATCCGGGCGTACTACCCGATGTGGGGAACGACCGCCGCGCTCGGCGATTTCTTACCTCACGCCGCGAAACAGCTCGTGGTCGTGATCGCCGCCGAAACCTACTACCGGGGGTTGCTCTGTGTCGGCGTCCGCGAACTCGGGATCGCGAGCGTCTTCATCAGTCCGGTGGTGTACGCGCTCCATCACCTCGGCAAACCCCCAATCGAACTACTGCTCTCGGGTCCGACTGACGTGCTCTTCGGTGCCGTCGACTACCGGAGTACGTCCATTCTGCCCTCGGTCGTCGCCCACGGCCTCGGGCTCGCGCTGCTCGACTGGCTCGTGCTTCACCCGCCTCGTCGGGTTTCCGATTTCGATCCCAACGGTGTTAGGTCGCGCCGTCGTGTTCCGATCCCGACGACGGATCTCCGTCCCGAGCGGTCGTCGCGCCGTCGTCCGTCCCGTCCGCTTGGCTCGTTCCGTTCGTTCCGTTCGCTCCACCCGTTTCGTCAGTGGCTCGGGCTCGGGCTCGGTCTCGGTTGACGTCGTCCTGGACCGACTCACTGAGCTGTTGACCGACGATGACGGCGGGGCTGAGGACCTCGTTGGCACCGACGCGTTCGAATTTGCCGACATGACGGTGGTCGCTTGCCGCTGCGACGATCCTGATCTCGGGGTTGGCCTCGCGGGCGGCGAGCACGGCTAAGATGTCCCCCGAGTCGTCCTCGGTGGCGGCGACGACCCCGCGGGCGACATCGATTCTCGCTTCGAGTAGCGATTCCTCCTCGGTCGGATCGGCGGTCAGGACCTTCACGTCCCGTTCGTCGAGCGCTGTCGCGGTGTCGCCGTCGGACGTTACGACCACGACGTCGGTGGTGGTCGCCAACTCGTCGAGCAGCGATCCGGTGAGGTCGCCGTAGCCAAGTACCAAAACGTGGTCTTCTAGCAGCGCGAGTTCCGAGGCGGTCATGGTTCCGAAGGCGGCACTCAACCGCGACTCGAGCGCCGGGACGATGAGCGAGCCCGAGGCGACGGCGAACGTGCCGGTGACGATAACGATCGCCGAGAGAGTAAACAGTTTCGCCTGTTGGGTCGCCGGCGTCGCGTCGCCGTAGCCGACGGTTGTCGCGGTGACGATCACGTAATAAAAGGCGTCGACCCACGTTTCGATGCCGTCGTACTGGGTTCGCAACGCATACGCTCCGAGCGCGCCGTATAGCTGTCCGGCGACGAACGCGACGATGGCTGCGATCTGAAAGCCGGAGAGGTCGAGCGACCGGTTGAACGCGGCCCGATTCCGGACGACCAGCCCCACCGTCCCGAGCGAGAGGCAGGACAACAGCACGTCGGTCGGTTCGGCAGTTACGAACACCAACACCGCGCCGACCGGCAGCGCGGCGACAGCCCCGTACCACGCGATCCACAGCCGGCGTCCGAGCCCTACCGCGAGGCCCCCGAGAACGAACGCGAGCAACACGACCCCGAAGGGCACGACGTTCTCGACCGTCCCCCGTCCGACGGGGAGAACCGGCGCGAGCGGACCCCCGAACTCCAACGTCGCCTGGCTGAGGTGCGAGAGCCCGGTGACGAACGCGAGCACCGCGACGGCCCCGGTCAGTAACACGGTCGTCCTCGTCCCCGTGAACTCCTGCCAGTAGACGAACGGCACTCTGTCCTCGCGGTGAAACAGCTCCCGGAGGGCGGCGTCCATCGGCGTCTCGGAGGGATCGTTCGCCACTATCGGACCCAGCGGGCGGTCGAGCATAAAGACTCGTCGCAGGTCGCACATCGGCCGGCGAGCGAGCCTTTTCAACGGCGCAGGTGGGGCAACGATAGGCCTATGAGTAATAGCAACGATAGACACGTCATGGGCACTCAAGGGGTCGGTCCGGTAGAGACGGCCCTCCGGAAGGTCCTGGTTCCGGTCTGTGTGCTCTCAGGGATCGTCGTCGTCTCGGTCTTTTTCTTTCAGGACCTCGTGGGGTCGGTGGTGAGCGGCCGAGGCTTGCTCGTCGCTGCGTTGCTGTTTTTCGGCTCCGGGCTCGCGTACGTTGCGTTGTTACCGGTAACGGTCGACACGGACGGCGCGAAGGACCGACGGGACGCCCCGTACCTGTTGCGCGTTCGCCGGCTCGGCTGGATCGGCACGATCAGGGAACTGGGCGAACGGATCGGGGGCTTTCTCGCCCGACAGGAGCCGATCACCTTCGGCGTCCCGGTGGCGGCGTTCGCCCTCTTCTTCGCGGCTATCTACGTTTTCCCGTCGGGTACGCAGGCGGCCGTCGGCACGATCCAAGGGGTCTTGCTCCACGAGTTCGGCGCACTCTTTTTAGGTGCAATGTTCCTCACGGTGCTGTACTGTCTGTTCTTGCTCGCCGGGCCGTGGGGCGAGATCAGGCTCGGCGGGCCCGACGCCGTACCGACCTACACCTATCCGACGTACTTCGCGATGGTCTTCACAGCGGGCATCGCCGCCGGCATCGTCTTTTGGGGCCCCGCCGAAGCGCTCGTTCACTACTCTACTCCCCCACCCTTCCTCGACGCGCCGCCCGGATCGGCGGGTTTGGCCGCTGGCGCGTTGGCGTATGCGATCTTTCATTACGGGTTTTCGGCATGGAGTGCCTACCTCGCGCTCGGCGTGCCGATCGCGTACTACACCTACCAGCGCGGCGCGCCGCTGCGGGTCTCGGCCATTCTAACGCCATTTCTCGGTTCCGAGAACGTGGACGGGGCTTGGGGGACACTCGTCGACGTCTTGGCGGTGTTTGCGACCATTGGCGGGATCGCCACCTCCGTCGCGCTCGTTGGCCAGCAGTTCCTCGCCGGCGTCAATTTCCAGTGGGGCGTCACCTACGGCGGGGCCGGTCCCGTACTGGTGGTTGCCGGCCTGACGCTGATCTACGTGGTGTCGGCCGAAAGCGGCGTCCAGCGCGGTATCCGGCGGCTCGCCGCGGTCGGCATCGTCCTCTTCTGTCTGTTCGCGGCGCTGATGGTCGGCATCGGTCCGCGTTCGGCGATCGCCGGGCTCGGCACTGCCGCCATCGGCAGATATGTCACCGATTTCGTGGGGATGAGCCTCTATCTCGGCGGCGGCCTCGTCGCGGGCGATTGGGTCGCGAGCTGGACGATCTGGAACTGGTCGTGGTGGTTCTCCTGGGCCCCCTTCGCCGGCCTGTTCCTCGCCGCGCTGTCGAAGGGCCGGCGGATCAGAACCGTCGTACTGACCGGCGGGGTCGCCACCTCGCTCGCGACGACCGTGTGGTTCGTCCTATTGGGCGGCACCTCGCTTGCACTCCAGCGCTCGGGAGCCGTCGACATCGTAGCTGCCATCGCGGCCTACGCGACCCCCGAGGCGGTCGCGGGCTTTCCGATGTTCGCGGCCCTCCCATTGGGACAGTTGTTAATGTTCGTGTTCCTCGCGCTCATCATCGTCTTCATCGTCACCTCCGCCGATACCTCGACGCTCGTGGTCTCGATTCTGGCGACGAAACGCGAGTACGCGCCGACGACCGGCAGCATCGTCTTCTGGGGCCTGCTCCAGGGGTCGGTCGCGGCCGCGGTGCTGTTGGTCGGCGGCGGCGAGGCGCTTCAGGCGCTCGCCGTGCTTACTGGAGGACCGTTCGCGGTTCTCTCGCTGGTCGCTCTCGCCGGCTTGACGGTGGCCTTTCGCCGCCAGGAGAGCGGGCACCCGTCGCTGCTCGATAAAGCCCGTTCGGCGATCGGCGACCGTACCATCGAGGGACCGAGCGAGGTGCTACAGGAAGACAACTGACCCGAGCGAACCCGCGAGCTAATGAAGTCGGCGAGCCAGTGAATCGGCGAGTCGACGACCGATGCCGTCGAGCAGTGCCGCACCGGGCGGCGTCCGGCCCACGACGTTCGATCCTCGGTTCCCGGTTCGATTTCGGTTTTCGGCTCTATCGCGGACCCCTTTCGTTCCCGTCCGAGTTCGGTTCGAGTTCGCCCCAACGGTCATGCTTTGACGACGCGTTCTGCGGGCATGGCGACCTGCCCGCACTGCGAGAGCGACGTCACCGACTGGGCCGAACGACTCGAACGTGACCCCGGCTCGAACGACCCGACGGCCCGGACGTGTCCCGAGTGCGACGCGGTTCTCGGCGTTACCGACTACGGGGGCTGAGCGACCGCCGATCGAACGGACGCGATCAGGCGACCTTCTTTGCGAAGTCCGACAGCTGTGCTTGCAGGCCCGAGACGAGGTGGGATTTCCGCCGGAGATCGGCCATCGAGACGGGCAATCGAGGACTGAGTTCGGAGATCGCCTCCCCGAAGCCCTCGGCGACCCCCGGTTCGTCCTCGAGAGCGTGACGAACCGTCTCGCGTACCTGCCAGACGCCTGCGGGCCCCCAGTAGTCCTCGGTGACGTGCCGGACGACGAGCACCGACGCTTGCCGTCCTCGCCGGCCCCGTTCGCGCAGGTGTTCGAGTACGCCGAGCTTGGCCGCGTGATACGCCCCGGCGGTCTCCTCGACATAGCTTGTTCGTCCCTCGTAGCCCTCGTGATCGCTCGCGAGCCAGTAGCTATCGGAATCGGGGTTCCAGATGCTCCCCGGAGATTTGAGTTCGAGCAGTTCGAACTCCCATTGGCCGGGCGTCACGATCACCCAGAACTGGTTCGCCAGGAAGTCGTTGTAGTAGACTTCGGTCTCGTCGACGCTCGGGGCGTTTCTGATCCCGCCCCGGAGGTAGTTGCCGATCGTGTCGTCGACGGCGGTGATCGACCACCGGGTCGGCACGAGGCGGCGCTGGTCGGTCGTCCCGAGCGCACCCGCCGAGAGGATCGTCTTGATGTCGTAGACGTCGAAGCCCCGATTGTACAGATAGTTCATCGCGCCCGTTGCCTGCCAGTCGTCGTCCGAGAGCGTCTTTTTTACTGCGCGCGGGACGTGGGGGTTCTCTGCGAGCGTCGCGTTCTTCGCCGGAGCTCGGGGCCCGGTCGGCGTCGATACGTCGGTACGGGAGACGTCCATGTCGAGATTTAGGTTCCCTTCGAGGCCGATCTCCACGTCGACGGGGCGATCGGCGATCGCGACCTCCCGCTGAACGCCCAATATGCCGTTCCAGGCGTCGGCGACCGACCTCGACGAACCACCCGACCCCACCGAACCGCCCGACCCAGTCGATCCGACCGAGCGGACGTCCGTCGATCGCGTCGAGTTGAGCAAGCCAGTACGGTGCTCGAAGACGTCCTCGATCGAGAAGTCCCGGTCGTACCAGTGGGTCCCGGTCTCGAAGTCCGCGGCGCGTTCCTCGTGTCCGAGCGGCGAGAGCACGCCGGTCGACACGTTGGGGTAGTCAGCGCGCCCGACGAAGATCGTCGGCGACGTCGACCCGAAGGCTCCGTCGTCGTCGATCGCGCTCTCGAACTGGCGTTCGACGTCCTCTAAGTACTCGAGGATCGCGTATGACTTGTCCTCGATCAGCCGGCGACGTTCGGCGGCCTCGTCGCGTTCTACCCCCTCGAAGTACTCGTCGAGCCGCATTAGTGCAAAAAGACGGTCGAGCGGTTTGAACCTTCGCCCGACCGCCTCGGTCGTGTTTCGTGTAGCAGCTTTCAGGAAAAGGCCCGCCCAGACCGTTCAGGAAAAACCCCCTGACACGCTCGGCTTCTGCTCACGGGCCGGAGGCCCGTTCACATGATCCGCGGGACTCTCCGACTCCCGCGTGGTTCAAAAGGCGCGAAGCGCCTTTTGTCATTGCGGGAAATCGAAGATTTCCCGCTTGCAGCAAAAACGCTCCGCGTTTCTGCCACATCACGAAACGGCTTCACCGTTTCGAACGGCTACCCGCGGCTTGTTGCGCGCGTTCGCTCATGATTCAAGAGAGCGAAGTGGTTCGAAAGACGCCAGGAGCGTCTTTCGAACCACGGCTTCGCCGCCACGCGGTCGGCTCCTTCCAGTCCCGCCCGAAGCGGTTCTCGCCGGTCTGCATCGCTCGAGTAAACACCACCGCTGCTTCAGTAGATTCCGATCGGGAGGTTCCCGGAGCAAGGAGTTATCGGGACCGTTTCGTTTCCCGGGCGAATACCACCAAATCGAACTGCGTCGATCGTCACGCTGCGCGCGAGAGCGCGAGAAAGAAGAGATTCGCTGTAACGCTTAGGCGAGGAAGCCCTGTGCCTCGTCAGCGTCCTCGACGGTACCGCTCGCATCGAGTTTCGCCCGCCCGGAGACGTACATCGTGTACACCTGGACGACGAGGGCGAAGACCCACAGCAGGTAGCCGCCGGCACCGCTGCCGATGACCGCAGCGGACGTGTTGAACGTTCCAAGCGCCGGGGTGGTTGCCCCGGCGACCGGACCGGCCAACTGCGCGCCGATCAACAGCACGCTGAAGTAGCCGAAGAAGCCCGTCGCCCACCACATCGCGACGACCCGACCCCAACCGGGCTGGAGGTGCTCGGGTAGGCGCGTGGTGTTCAGGATGATCGTGAGCGCGTTGTACGGCCACATCATCACGCCGGCCGCAGCCGCACCGATCACCAGTAGGATCCACGGCTGGCTCCAGCCGAACAGGCCGCTGCCCGCGATGATGAGCACACCCCAGAGCGCGAAAACCGTGAGCAAGCCCAAGAACACCCGCCCCATGTCGTTCGCGCCGACCGAGGGCACCTTCTGATAGATGATGTCGGCGCTATTGCGAACGAACACCTCGGTGATCGCGTACTGGGTCGAAAAGAGCGCGATGAACAATAACGCATAGAGCATCCAGGATCCGAGTCCGCCGCCGAGGGCCGGGATGATCGTGTCGAGCCACATCGTCACGCCGTCGCCGCCGAAGTCCTGGCCGCCCGCAAACCGCGCGGAGATCGTCATCGCGATGGTCGCGACGATGAGCAGGCCGACGACGAAGGTGAGGAAGTGTTCCTGCTGGGTGAGTTTCCACCAGGCCTTCCAGCGTTTCAGGTTCGTCTCCGTCGGCTCGAAGGTGTAGCCCTCGCTGATCTGCTCGGGATCGCCCGATCCGCGAAGCGGGTTCTTCACGCGACCCTGGTAGCCACCCATGCCGTAGCCCTTCTCGCGGGCCCAGACACCCTGTGATAGGTTGACGTATCCGCCGGCACCGGCGTACGCGAGTCCACCTAAGAACGTCGCGATGTCGAAGTCGTCGTCGGCCGGGAGCGCGCCGAAGTTCACTGCACCCCCAGGAAGGTTCACGAGTTCGCCGATGGTCCCCAAGAGGAACACGAGGACCACCGCAAAGGCGATCGCGACGAACATGAGCACGATTTGTGCGTTTTCGACGATGTTGTAGACGACTGGGCCGGCCTGGTAGGACAGCCAGATGACCGCCACCGAGATCACGCCGATGATCCACCACTCCGCGCGCGGGACGATACCAGTCCACGCCGCGAAAACCTCGGACCCGCTCGCCGCCCAGCCGGGCCAGCCGACTTGAAAGAACCCGAAGATCAGAAAGAACCACGGCCAGAAGCCGCTCAGACGATTGAACGCGCCGAAGATACTTTCACCAGTGGCAATCGTCCAACGTTGGAGTTCGGTGTTGATGAAGAACTGGGTGAGCACGCCGACCCAAAACGCCCAGTACAACCCCCAACTGCCTTCGGCGATGATCGTCGGCCAGAACATCGTCTCGCCCGATCCTAACGAAGCGCCGAGCATGATCGCGCTCGGGCCGACGATGTGGGAGATCTTCGGCACCTTCGGCATCTCAGTGATGCGAAAGGAACTCCCGCCCTCGTTTCTCGGATAAGTACTCGTGTTCGGTGCCTCCTCCAGCGAATCGTTGTCGACCTCGTAGTAGACCGAATCACGGTACTCTTTGCCCCGTCCTTCAGAGGTATAGATGTCCTCCTGTTGGGTTGTCGTCCCGCCGTCAGTCTCGGCGCTCGTCTCGTCCGGTTCGGTATCGTCCTCTGTCATCTTTATCACGTACCTGGTACCGCGCCCAACTCGCGCGCGCTACCGCGACTCGTCGTGGTACGTCCC
>PXRY01000113.1:11629-26066 GCA_003022925.1 Halobacteriales archaeon QS_8_65_32
CGCCGCGGCAGCCGTCGCTGCGGGAGTTACGGTCGCGGTGGCGGTCCGTCCGGCCGGACGGTCGGGCAGCCGGTCGTTAGCCATCGGCCTTCGCAGTTCTCACGAACCGGCGCGTCTCACAGGCGTGCGAACAGTCCGGCGACGGCCCCGGCGAGCGACCCCGAATCCGATTCCGGACCGACGTCGGCGTCGGGGCCAGCCTCGGCGTCGGCGACCGTCGGCGTTCGCGCCGTGCGGCCGCTCGTGACCTCCGCCAGGGTTTCGATCGGGTGGGGGGGCATCTCGTAGCCCGACCGATCGCCGAGTTGGGAGCGACACGACGCTCCGGGTGCGGTTACGCGGTCCTTATCCGACCGTTCGACCTGTCGGAAGAGGATGCGGCCGATCGCCTGGGAGAGCTCGTAATGCTCGGCGAGATAACCAAAGGAACCGGCCATCCCACAACAACCCGAGTCGAGCGGGTCGACCTCGTAGCCCGCGCGGCGAAGGACGCCGACGGCGTGGTGGTCCTTGTTGGTCGCCTTCTGGTTGCAGTGGCCGTGATAGGTGAGCGAGTCGGTCGCGCCGGTGAAATCGAGTTCCTCGTCGACGCGGCCGACGTCGAGGAACTCCATGATCCCGTAGGAGGCCGCCGCAACCGTCTCGACGGCCTCGTCGTCGAGCAAGTCGCGGTACTCGTCTTGGAACATCACGGCGTCTGACGGCTCGATGAAGACGACCGAATAGCCGTCTTCGATCTTCGGAGCCAGAACGTCGACGTTGTGCTGGGCCTCTTCGCGCGCGAGGTCGAGGCGACCCTTCGAGTAGGCAGGCCGGCCGCTCGGCCCCACCTCGTCGGGCACCTCGACCCTGATGCCTGCGGCTTCTAACACGTGGACCGCCGCCCGGCCGGGCCGTGGATAGCTGAAGTTCGTGTAAACGTCGGGGAACAGAAGAACTTTCGCGTTCGCCTCGGATTCGGGAACCCGGGGACCGCCCCGTGCCTCGAACCACTCGGCGAACGACTGAGAGGCGAACTGCGGCAGTTCGCGCTCGGCGGCGATGCCGAGTACCGCCTCCATGGCCGCCCGCGAACCCGGAACCTTCGGAGCCCAGTTCGACAGCGGCGCGAACCGACTCCCGAGTTCGGAGGCGACCTCGATGTTCGAGAACAGTCGCTCGGGGACCGTGAGCCCCTCTTTCTGGTGGTACTCGTGTTTGACCTCGGTTTTGAGTTTTGCCATGTCCACGCCGGTCGGACAGTCGGACTTACAGCCCTTACAGCCGATACACAGGTCGAGTACCTCCTCCTGGAAGCGATCAGAGTAGAGTTCCTCCTCGTCGAGTTCGCCGGAGATCGCCGCTCGAAGCATGTTCGCTCTGCCCCTTGTGGTCTGGATCTCCTCCTTCGAGGCGCGGTAGGTCGGACACATTACGTTCGAGTCGGTTTGCCGGCAGGTCCCACAGCCGTTACAGAGTTCGACTAAGTGCGAGAAGCCGCCCTGATCCTCGAAGTCCATCTCGGTCTGGGGCTCGACGGACTGGTAGGTCGCGCCGTACCGGAGGTTCGACCGGTTGTCAGCGCCGACCCCCCGGTCGTTGTCGGGGCCGACGTCCGTCGCGTCGTTGCGGTAGACGACGTTGCCTGGATGCATGAGCCACTCGGGATCAAAGGCGGTTTTGAGGTCCTTGAACGCCGTCCAGAGCTCCGGCCCGTACATCTTCGGGTTGAATTCAGTTCTAGCCATCCCGTCGCCGTGCTCGCCCGAAAACGCCCCGTAATGTTCGAGCACGAGGTCGGTGACGTCCTCGGTAATTGAGTGCAGCGCCTCGATGTCCTCGCCGCTTTTCAGGTTGAGGATCGGCCGAATGTGCAACGTCCCCGACCCGGCGTGGGCGAAGTACGCCGCCGACGTGTCGTGGTCCTCTAAGACATCTTCGAACTTGCCGACGTATTCGGCGAGTTCCTCGGGGGGGACCGTCGCGTCCTCGATGAAGGGGTAGGGCTTCGGGTCGCCTTCGAGGCTCATGAGAAGCGGGATCGCCGCCTTGCGGAGCTTCCATACCTTCGATTGGTCTTCCTCGGAGTAGGCTTCTAATACGTCGAAGGCCGCGCCCTCGTCGACGAAGCGGTCGTTCGTCTCCGCGATGGCGGCCTCGAAGTCGTCGACCAACTCCGAGTCGAACTCGACCATGAGCGCCGCGGCGGCCTCCTCGGGGATCGGCTCGACGTACTCGGCGAAGCCGTCGGATTCGGCGGCGAGGTGAAAGACCTCGTCGTCCATGAGTTCGACCGCGCCGACGTCGTATTCGAGGGCCTGGGGCACCGCCGCGAGCGTGTCGATCAGGTCGTCGAAGAAATACAGCGCCAACGCGGTCTCCTCGGGCACCGAGACGAGTCCCACGGTGGCCTCGACGATCGTGCCGAGCGTCCCTTCGGCCCCGACGAACAGCTTCGAGAGGTTGATGACTTCCTCGCCGTCGTCGTTCTCGTAGATGACCTTGTGTAGGTTATACCCCGAGACCGACCGCTTGAGTGAAGGGTACTTCTCGTCGATCTCCCCCTGGTTTTCCTCGACGAGCCGGCGGGTCTCGCGGTAGAGCCGGGCTTCCAAGTCGCCTTTCGCGACGATCGCCTCGTACTCGGGCGAGTCGAGTATCACCTCTCGGGTGTGGATCAGCGAGCCGTCGGAGAGCACTACCCGGAGTTCCTCGGTGTAGGCGTCGGTGATGCCGTACCGCACCGAGTGGGCTCCCGTCGAATTGTTGCCGATGCCGCCGCCGATCGTCGAGCGGTTCGAGGAGGCGGGGTCGGGCGCGAACTTCAGGTGTTTGTCCTCGAGTTCGACGTCCAGGTGATCCTGGACGACGCCGGGTTGGACGGTCGCCTGCTCGGCGTCGGTGTCGATGCCGAGGATCGAGTCCATATGCCGAGTCATATCGAGTACGACACACCCGGGTCCGACCCCCTGGCCGCCGAGCGACGAGCCGGTCCCCCGGGGCATCACGGGCACGTCGTGGGACGCGGCGATCTCGACCGTTCGCCGGACGTCGGCGGTGTCGCGGGGACAGACCACGCCGGCCGGCCGCGCCTGGTAGACGCTGCCGTCGGTGGCGTAGAGCACCTGTGCGTACTCGTCGAAGCGCACCTCGCCGGCGACGGCCTCGCGCAGGTCGGTTGCGAGCGCGGCGTACTCCTCGACGTCGGGGTGGTCGTGGCCGAGCGCGTCCGCCGTAGTCTCCAGATCCACCGGGTCATAGTACTGGTCTTCGACGGCCATACGTTCGGTCCGACATAGTGGAGCTTAAACCCTGTGGTACACCGTCTCAGAGCTTCGGGCGCTCGGTCGCGTGCCGGCTGTCGTTGTGGTCGCCGTCGCCGCCGCGAGGAGGGCACGGCGTCCGTCCGTGGACGCCGGTGGGGTTTCAGGACGGCCGTACGCCGTCGACGATCCGACGACGGAATTCGAGCGAGCGGCGAAGACCGACGGAACCCCATGTAGGGCGTCCGAACCGATCGCGACGGTCCGTTCCCGGGCGGTCGCTGCGTTCTGAACCCCGATCGGGTGGTGTTTAGTTATGCGACGAGGACTGATAGAAACTGCCTCGGGTGGGACTGGAAGGGGCCGGGCGATCGACGAAGGCGGGCGACGCAAGCATCGAAGGCGAACGAAGTGAGCCGAGGAGCACAGCGAGCCCCCCGAGTCGATCGCTCGGGGGCTTCCGAAACGGTCCTAACGGCTCGTTCCCTAACGACGGCTAAACGAACACGACCCCCGACCGAGGCTAAAAGGTTTTGAGGCGGGGCCGAGTAGGCACAATATGGTACTCCGGATCATCGGGTTGCTTCTCCTCATCCCGCTGTTCGATATCGTATTATTGGTGTTCGTCGCGACGCGCCTCGGCCCCCTGCCGACGGTCGTGCTCGTCGTGCTCACCGCGCTCATCGGACTCCTGCTCGTCCGAGCGGAGGGCAGACACACTGCCCAGAAGATCCAGACCAAGCTCCAGCGGGGATCGCTCCCGGCGAACGAACTGCTCGACGGGGGGCTTCTCATCGCCGCCGGGGCACTGTTGCTCACGCCGGGGCTCGTGACCGATCTCGTGGGACTGCTGTTGGTGGTTCCCGTGACCAGATATCCCGTTCGGGTCGCGACGAAACGCTTCGTCGTCCGACCGTACGTCAACGCCCGGACCCGTGGGCTCTACGCCGGGACGGCCTACACCGGCGGTTTTCCCGACCCCGAAGAACAGGAGTACGACACGTACGGCACCCGCGACACTCACAGCAGCAGCGACACCTACGATGTCGACCGCGACGACTACAACGTCGAGGACTGACCGCCGACCGCACCCGTTTTCCGATCTCCTCGTAATCCGCCTCGCATTGGCCTGTTCGCCTCCACACTGGGTCGCTTCGAGAACCCCGAGCTACCGAAGAGAAACGCTTAAACGGAAACCAGGACAATCCGAGCATGCGCCTACCTGGGCCAGTGGCTCAGTCAGGTAGAGCGCTCGGCTGATAACCGGGAAGTCCACGGTTCAAATCCGTGTTGGCCCACCTTCGAGGGCCGAAGCGCTTCCCCAGCCACCTAACTTCGATCCTTCCGCCGATAGCAACGTGTTCTCCCGTCGGCGATGTCCGGCCGTATCGGCGATGACTGCGGCCGGTCAGCTAAGACGTTTGCCAGTGCGACCCGATGACAGGGTATGGGAACTCCGCATCGGCACCCGATCGCCCGACGTCACGCGACGAACGTCACAGTGGCACGTTCTCGTCGGCTACTCCGACCCCGCCGGTACCGACTCGCGAGAACCCATCCGCGATGAGTGCCGACTGGACGATCGATACACGAACCGTCGTTGGCCTGCTTGTCGGGATAGCGGCGCTCGGAGGCTACCTCCGGTTCGTCGGTATCAATGCGGTCGTCGGCTCCGTGCCGATCGTGCTCTGGGGAACCGGGCTCCGATACGTCCTCGACGGGGTCGGTGCCTCACCGACGCTCCTGCGAGCGATCGTCCTCTTCGACGCGACCGGCTTCATCAACAGCGTCACCCCCTTCGGCCAGGCCGGCGGCGATCCGGTCAGCGGACTCTTAGCCGCACGCGTCGTCCCGATGCGATACGAGACGGGCCTCGCGGCCATCGTGAGCCTCAATACGATCAATCGGCTCGCCTTGGTCCTGCTCGACCTCGTCGGAGCGGGCTCGCTGCTGACCCATGTCGCGTTCACTGGTTCGGTTCGCAGCGCGCTCCTCGTCGGGACCGCCGTCGTCGTCGCGATTGGGGCTGGCGGGGCGATCGTCTGGCTCCGTCGCGACTCGGCCGTCGAGCTGACGACGCGCCTCGTCGGTTCGCTGTGTGCTCGCCTCTCGCGGGTGCCGCGATTCGAGCCGCCGAGCCGTGAGGCGATCCGCCGGCGACTCCGTGGGTTCGTGACGGCGATCGAGCGATTGGGAGCGAACCGGCGATGGCTCGCACTGATTGGCTGTCTATCTCTCGGCGGCCAACTCGCCGTCGGGGCGACCCTGTGGATCGCGCTCCGCTCGCTCGGCGCGGCACCCCCCTTCGCGCTCGTCTTAGTGATCGTTCCGGTCGCGAAGCTGAGCGGCGTGGCTCCGACACCCGGCGGACTCGGAACCGCCACGGCCGTCCTCACGGGATTGGTAGTGACACTGACGGCGATCGACATGGCGACGGCGACCGCAGCGGCGCTCCTCTATCGGACGGCCGCCTTCTGGGTACCGACGCTCACCGAAGGGATTGCGCTGTTGTTTCTCCTCGCGGTTCCCGCGCGATCGGATGAATCGACCATATCGACCGCATCGACTGCATCGATCACCCCGGCTGCATCGACCGCTTCAGTGAACGATGTGAACCAGTCGGATACCCGACTGGCCTTCGCCATCGCCGGCGGGGTGGCGACGCTTTTCCTCGTGGGCGTCCATCTGCGGAACGCACTGATCGAACCCGCCAGTCCCCTCGTCCACGTCGACCGACGATGGCCCCGTCTTCGATCCGGTCTCGACGGCCTTCGAACTCCCGAACGGCGAGACCCAGCCGTTCATCCACATCATGGTCGACGAGGACACGATCGTCGACACGGGCAACAGTAACTCCGCGCTCATTGACGTGTTACGTGACCTCCTCGACGAACTACGCGACGACGAATAGGCGTCGACGAGCTGAAGTCGAACGCGACCCTGACCCCGACGCCACGACCGGACTCGTGACCTTTCTTTTGTCTTCGAATATCGGCCGATCGAACCCTTGTGACGGCGAGTCACACCGCGTTCCGCTGTGTCCGATATCGCTCGAATCGACGAGGACCCGTCCGGAGCGCGGTGGCCTGAATCGACGGCCGAACTATGCAGTCGATGACTGTTCTTCGGTAATCGTCTGGCGGTCGACACGCCTAATACCGGTTCCGTCGAACGGCAGCATCGAGAGGCCCCATGTCAACCGAGTCCACAGCCGGTTCGGGCAGCGACGACGGCAACGGCGGCGATGGCGACGATACGGATCGCGGTTCGATTCTCGCGCCTGCGCCCGTCCTGTTCGTTCTGACGCTCGCCGTCGGGGTCGCCCTGGATCGCTTCGAGCGCGTCGAGGTCCTGGCCCGGCCGTGGAACGCGGTCGTCGGCGGGCTCTCCTTCGCTCTCGGCACCGGGTTGTTCGTCGGTGCGATCCGGGAGATGAGGGCGGCCGATACGGGTCCGAGCCACGAGGATGACCCGCCGACGCTTCTCACCGATGGCGTCTTCGCGTACAGCCGGAACCCGATCTACCTCGGGAACTGTCTCCAGTACGTCGGGGCGTCGTTGCTCTACAACAGCGTGTGGCCGATCGCGGTGCTCCCGGTTCTTCTCGCGTACTTCGATCGGGTCGTCGGCCGGGAGGAAAGCTACCTCGCAGCGACGTTCGGCAGCGAGTTCGAGCGCTACCGCGGGGCGGTCCCACGGTGGCTCTGAGAGGCCGGTTCCCGCTCGCCGGTCGAGCCGAACGTTCGCTCCGCTGTATTAGTTCCCGCTCAGTCTGCTCCCGACGCGGCCCCGTTCATCTCGGAGGGATCGCTCATCCCCTCTTTGACGCCGTACTTGACGAGTGCGATGTTCACCGGCCACGCGACGAGGTAGCCAATCGACAGTGAAAAGGCAAGCGCCAACCAGAACAAGTTGCTCGTGATCGCCGCCTCGCTCGCGAGCAGGAGGTCAGTGCCGATCGCGGCGATTTCCATAAGCGTGATCGAGGGAGTCTCGCTCCAGAGGGCGTCCGCGACCGCTTTCTTGAACCCGACGCCGTCCTGCACGAGTGGGCCGATCGTCAGCGCGAAGCCGAACAGATAGGCGAAGGCGAAGGTTACGCCAGCGACGGCGGCGACACCTAATCCCAACAGTCCCTGCGCGAGGGTGATCCCCGCCACTTCGCCCGCGCCACAGCCCGAGTAACAGTGTGAGGTCGAGCGAAAGCCACGCTTCCAGAGCGAGTCGCTTGCGATCTGGGTTCGGCCAGTGTACCAGTAGACCGCGAGCCCGAGCGGACCGGAATACGCCACGGTGAGCGTCCAGACGAACTTCATGAACGAGCCGAGCGCCCGATTTCGCTGCCGGAGGTCCCACCAGAGCACGCCGAGACAGACCGCGACGATCGCCAGCCAGACGGCGAGCACGGCCGGGTTCGAGAGGACTGGGACTAGCAGTTCGCGCGCGGGTTCGGAGGCCTGCTCGATCCGGTTGACGATTCCCGTCTCCGAGGCCGCGAGGACGACCTCCCCCGTCGACGAATCGGCTGTCGGTACTGTCATCGGGTGGTGTCTTGGGCTCCCGGATTTACGCCGATTTCGGCTGGTATCGGTCGGTTCTTACCCGGGTCGACCCTCGAAATCCAAAGTGCCGGTCAATCGAGGCGGCGGTACTCACCCGAATTCGGGGAAGTATCGCCCGTGGAAACCGAAGGGAATCGCGTGCGGGACCGGCGCGCGAGCCCGTTCGGTCATCGTCTCGGCATCGAGACAGAGCAACGAGGAGCGTTCGGCGTCGGTGTCGAGGGAAACGGCGAGCACCACGCCGTTGTCCTCGGGGTGGTCGCGGCCGCCTGACCGGACAGGAAACCGGCCCCGGAAGTCGTTGTCCGCCCCTCCCATACGGTCGTCGGACCTGCCGACTCGTCCCAACCCGTTCAGCTCGTTCGACTCCTTCGATCCGTTCGATTCGTTCGACTCGCCGGGGTCCGGTCGGGGAACGAAGATCGGCTCGCTCAGGTAGTTCCCGCCGTCGGTGAACTCGACTACCTCGCCGGTCTCGACGTCGAGTTTCACGACCGCTCGGAGCCAGTCGGTCATCGGCTGGTCGCCGCCCTGTGCGTAGGCGTAGCGGTACTCGCGACACCATCGCGCCGGCGACGCTGTAGGGAGTCCCGTCGCACCCGGGTGGATCTCCTCGCGATCGACGCTCGCGTTCGCCCGGCCGTCGATCCGGACGCGAAAGCGCTCGATAGCGCCCCCTGGAATGTTCAGATCCCCCTCGCGCAGGTTCGACAGCGAACTCGCCCCAAGCGATTCGGCGTCCGGGACGGTCTCCAGATCGATCACCAGTTCGTGTGGGCCGTACCCGTCCGTGGCGTTCGCTTCCGCCTCGACAGTCGTTCCGTTCTCGCCGTTCGTTCCGTCGTCGCCGTTCGTCCCGCCTTCGGCGCTTTCGCCCGGCGATCCGTCGTCCACCCCCGCTTCGTAGGCGTTGACGTGGTGAAAGCCGAACAGGGGATCGGTCCGGGGCGTGGCGACTACCTCCCCCAGATCGCGGTCGATCACGTAAAACCGGGTCCCGCGCTCGGGAACCCACTCGAAGTTCTCGATGAACGGGCCCTGTGTTCCCGGTCGGAGCGCCTTCGAAGGGTCGACGACGAGCGGGAACTCGGTGAGCACGACGAAGCCGTCGGTGAGCGCGAAACTGTGCATGTACGCCGGCTCGGAAACGGGGATCGACACGACGTGTCGCCGACGATTCGGACGGCGCATCTCGTAGACGTGGTAGCTCGACGTCCGGCCGAACTCGATCTCGAAGTTCACGAGTCGGTCGGTCCAGGGGTCCCGCTGCATGTGAGCACACGCCAACTGCCCGCTCGGCTCCGGACCGTCGTACTGCACGTCGCCGACGGTCTCCAGACTCCGTGGATCGAACTCGACCCACCGAGGACTCTCGGTCAGCGCGAGGTACTTCCGCCCGACGCGCTCAGCGATGATATTGGTGTTGTCGTACGCGTCGCCGAAGATGAAGGCCTTGAGCCGGTCGCGAAGCGTCGTCTCGCCGGTTGCAAAGCCGCCGCCGAAGTCGCCGGCGCGTGCCGCACGGTAGGCGTCGGTCTCTAAAAAGCGGCTCGCGTACCGTATCTCGTCCTCGTCGCTGTCGTCTGCTCCCCTTCGTTCGTCCCCTTCTCTGTCCCCATCGGAGCCGAACGAGAAGGCGTGTACCATCGCGAGGCCGTCGAACCAGTGGCCGACCTCTCGGCCGTCGCCGATCGCGAACGTCCCCGGTCCGTTGCGGATCAGCGTTCCCGAGAGCCATGCGGGCAAGTCGCCCTCGACGGGGAGTGTGGTCGAGACTTCGTCGGTGTCGGGATCGAGCGAGCCGAATCCCAGCGCGCGATCGGTCGTCACTGTGTTCGATACACGCTACCGGTACTTCGGTCTGTTCCCGGTGTTGTCGTGCGATTTTATACGGTTCGCGGACGGGTAACGAAAGACGAAGCACCGCCCGGACGCGGGGCTACCCTTTGCTCGCGCGGCTCGCCGGGTCGTCGGTTTCGACCTCGACGGGCGAGCGGATGAGGTTTCCCCACTCGGTCCAGGAGCCGTCGTAGTTGCGCACGTCGTCGTAGCCGAGCAGTTCGCGCAGCGAGAACCAGGTGATCGACGAGCGCTCGCCGATCCGACAGTACGTCACGACCTCGCTGTCGTTGCCGATGCCTTTCTCCTCGTACAGTTCTTCTAGTTCCTCGCGGCTCTTGAACCGGCTGTCCTCCCGCAGATTCTCCTTCCAGGTGATGTTCTGTGCGCCCGGGATGTGGCCGGCGCGCTGGGCGGTCTCGGGGCTGCCTTCCGGCGCGATCTTCTCGCCGCGGTACTCCTCGCCCGAGCGGACGTCGATCATCGGAACGCCGAGTTCCATCGCGTCCTCGACGCCCTCGCGGTAGATCCGCAGGCCGTCGAAGGGACCGCGGGCCTCGTATTCCCGGGGGGAGAAGTCCGGTTCCTCCGTCGTCATCGGGTAGTCGTTCGCCTCCCAGTACTGACGGCCGCCATCCAACAGGCGGACGTCCTCGTGGCCGTAGTACTTGAACTGCCAGTAGGTGTAGGCGGCCCACTGATTCGACTCGTCGCCGTACAACACGACCGTCGAGTCGGCGGTGATGCCCGCCTCGCCCATGATTTCGGCGAAGTCCTCCTTGCTCAGGATGTCGCGCTGGATCGAGTCCTGGAGGTGGGTGCCCCACCGGAAGCCGATCGCGTTCGGGATGTGGCCCTGGGCGTACGATTCGTCGTAGTCGATGTCGGCTTCGACCAGGCGGTACGCCGGGTCGTCCTCACCGAACTCGTCTAGATTCTCGGAAAGCCATTCGGGCGAGACGATCGCGTCGCTGTCATGGTCAGTCATGCGTCCTTGTATCGAGCGGCGAGTCACTTAAGAGGCGTCGATGCACGCTCAGGGCTTCGCTCGCCTAATCGGATCGATACCTTCCTCGATCATCGCCCCAGCAGATGATACCCCTCGTCAGGTGTGTATCGCCGGAACAATAGGCTGTTCGTGAGCACCGACACGCTCGAAAACGCCATCGCGGCCGCCGCCAAGACGGGTTGAAGGAGGCCAAGCGACGCGAGGGGAATCATCGCGGTGTTGTACCCGAGCGCCCAGACGAAGTTTTGTTTGATCTTCGTGAGCGTCGCCTCCGAGATCCGGACCGCACGCAGGACGTCGAGCGGGTCGTCCCGCATGAGGGTGACGTCCGCCGCTTCGATCGCGACGTCGGTACCGGAACCGATCGCCGTGCCCACGTATGTGGTCGCGAGCGCCGGCGCGTCGTTCACGCCGTCGCCGACCATCATCGCCCGCTTGCCGCTGTCCTGGATCTCGTCTACTGCATCCGCCTTGTCCTCGGGGAGGACCTCCGCGCGGACGTTCCCCGGGTCGATGCCGACTTCTTCGGCGACCGCTTTGGCCGTGCGTTCGTTGTCGCCGGTGATCATGTGGACCGCGAGACCGCGTTCGTGAAGCGCCGAGACGGCCTCCTTCGCGCTTTCCTTGATCGTATCCGCATTGGCGACGAGGCCGATCAGTGCGCCTTCCTCGCCGTTGTCCGTCTCGGCAGGCACGCGGGCGACACACATCGCGGTCTTGCCCTCGTCCTCCAGGCGTTCGAGGTCGGCTTCGGCCGGCGCAGGGTCGATCCCGTTATCGCGCATGAGCTTGCGGTTGCCGACGATCACTTCCTCACTGTCGATCGTCGCCCGAACCCCGTGGCCGGGGACGTTCTCGAAGTCGGTTGGCTCGGCGAGATCGATACCCCGCTCTTTCGCGCCGTCGACGATCGCCCGGGCGAGCGGGTGTTCGCTGCCGGATTCAGCGCTCGCAGCGAGTCGGAGAACGTCGCTTTCGTCGATCTCCTCGCTCTCTTCTATTTCCTCGCTTTCGTCGCTCTCCTCGCCTCGTTCGAGCGCTCGTGCGCCGCCGTCAGTAGCGGCCCCGGGGCCGCCGTCGGTCGCGGCGTTCGCGCCGGCAGCGCGACCCTCGTCGCCGCCGCCGAGCGCGACGACGTCGGTGAGTTCCATCGCACCTTCGGTGAGCGTCCCGGTTTTGTCGAAGACGATGGTATCGACGTTCTTCGCGCGTTCTAAGACGTCGCCGCCCTTGAACAGGACGCCGTTTCGCGCCCCGATCGATGTGCCGACCATCGTCGCGGCGGGCGTCGCGAGCCCCAATGCACACGGACAGGCGATTAGCACGGCCGAAGCGAAGACCACGACCGCGAACTCGAAGACCGATACCGCCCCGCCCGCAACCGCCGGCCCGCCGGCGACGAGGCCCCACAGCGGGCGGGCCGAGACGAACCCCGCAAGCACCTCTGGGAAGACGTACCAGACGATGCCCCACAGCAGGGCGTTCGCGATCACGATCGGCACGAAGTACGAGGAGATCCGGTCGGCGACGTTTTGAATCTCGGGCTGGCGGCTCTGCGCTTCCTTGACCGTCTGCACGATCCGCTGGAGCGCGGTGTCCGAGCCGACTTCAGTGGCTTCGACGGTCAACACGCCGTTTTCATTGACCGTTCCGCCGACGGCCTCGTCGCCCTCCGCCTTTTCGACCGGCACGGACTCGCCGGTGATCATCGACTCGTCGACCGCCGAGTTTCCGGCGACGACGACGCCGTCGGTCGGTATCTTTTGCCCGGGCCGGACCTTCATTCGATCGCCGACCGCAACGTCCTCGAGCGCGACTTCTCGTTCGTTGCCCTCGCTGTCGACGACCGTGGCCGTGTCGGCTTCCATCTCTAAAAGCTGCTGAAGCGCCTCGCCGGCCTGGCCCTTCGAGCGCGCTTCTAAGTAGTTGCCGAGCGTGATGAACACGAGGATCAACGCGGCGGTGTCGAAATACAGCCCGCCGGCGAGCAATCCGACGAGAACGACAACCGAGTAGAGGTACGCGGTCGAAGCACCGAGTGCGATCAACACGTCCATGTTCGCCGTCCGATTGCGCATGACCGCCGTGTAGGCGTTTTCTATGAACTCGCGGCCGAGCACGACGCAGACGGGCGTGGCGAGTGCGAACTCGATCCAGCCGAACTCGATGCCAAAGACGGCGTCGGGCAACACGTTCCCGCCCAGCAGGAGCTTCTCGGCGAGGAAGAAGACGAGCGGCGCGGACAACAACGCGCCGAAGACGGTGAGCCGGCGCTGGCGGCGGATCTCCTCGTTCCGCGCGGCGTCGCGAGCCTCGGCTTCGGACTCCTTGCCACTGCTCCCGCCGCCCCCCTCGTTGCGAACGGGCGAGTAGCCGGCTCCCTCGATCGTGTCGAAAAGCGCCGACCGCGAGGTCGCGGCGGGGTCGTACTCGACGTTTGCCTCGTCGGTCGCGTAGTTGACCGCCGCCGAGATTACCCCCGGGACGTCTTCGAGCGCTTCCTCGTTGGTCTCGGCGCAGTTCGCACACGTCATGTCCGAAACCCCGATCGAGGCCGACGCGCGAACTGGGTCGTACCCCGCTTTCTCGATCGCCTCGTAGATCGCCGCGAGCGACGTCGCCTCCGGATCGTACGTCACCGACCCTTCGTCAGTGGCGAAGTTGACGTTCGCCTCCGTGACTCCACTCAGGTCCTTGACGGCACCGGCGACCGTCCCCGAGCAGTTCGCACAGCTCATCCCGTGAACGTCTATCTGCACTGTCCTGGTCATTGAATACGTCTACGGACTACTCGTTCAATGTCCTTGTCCTTTCGAAACCCAACTCTTATCGATAGAAAACCATCGATTCGAAAGTTGATCTGCCCGAATCACGCTCGGACTCTCGTCCCTCCTCGAGACCCCGTCGAACGACGGTGAGCCGAGCGAGCAGGCAGCGTCGACCTACGCGGTGGCCCGCCAGAGAACTGCCAGGGACGGGACTGAACGCGAAGCGCTCTGACCACATTACGAGAAGTCCTCTGGGCCTCTCGAACGACTCCGCTCGCATGGTCCGAGGAATCCTCGCTCTCTCGCTACTCACGAGAACGCCGGGGGGCTTTCGAACCGTTCTTATGTTTTGTTGCCGCTAAATTAATACTGCCGCGGGAAATCACAAATGGATCAGACGACGATCGCCATCATGACCTCGTCGATGTACGCGTCATCGATCTTATAGTGGTCCTCGCGCACCGCTTCGGTCTCGAAGCCCTTCGATTCGAGAAAGGACAGCGCGTCGTTGTTCGTCGCCGGAATCGAGTTGTACAGCTTCTCGTAGCCGTTCGCGCCCGCCCATGAGAGCCCGCGTTCGAGCAGCGCCGAGCCGATGCCGTACCCCTGGTGATCACCGAGCACGCCGACGGTGAGTTTCGCGGTATGGGAAAGCTTCCGAAGTTCAGGCGCTTCTACGTGGACCCATCCGACGACGTCCTCGTCGATCGTTGCGACGAAGAACATCCGGGAACTGACGTCGTTGTGACGCAACAGGACTTCCTCGTGGTCCAGCACGTCAGCGACGCTTTCGGCGACGATGTCAGTTCGCTCGCTCGCGACCTGCCGGATAACGCCGGTGAGTCCCTCCAAGTCCGCCTCATTAGCTTGCCGGATCGTGACCGCCCAGTCGCCGGTTTCTATCTCTTCGACCTCGCCTTCCTCGAAATCGACTCGCAACGTCCCGTCGCCTTCGGCGATGAGGCCGTCGCGTTTCAGAATGGCGACGTGGTGGCGAAAGCCCGACGGATCGATGTT
>PXRY01000114.1 GCA_003022925.1 Halobacteriales archaeon QS_8_65_32
GGCAGGAACGCTACGCGTTCCTGCCGCAAACTGGAAATCTACGATTTCCAGCACTGACGAAAGACGCCTTAGGCGTCTTTCGAACCACGGCTACGCCGCCACGCGGTCGGCCCCTTTCAGTCCTACCCGGTAGCAATTGTTCGGTCAGACAGCTGCGCAACGTAACACCGCCCCCGAAGGTCGGGAACGAGGGCCCAATAGGGCCAGGACAAAGGCAGAACTCAGTGGTCGGGCTGAACGTAACGAAAGGGGGACGATCGGGCCGAGTCAGGACCCCGTTTCGGCGTCGTCCTGATGAGGGCGGGGAACGCGGGTCTCCTCGGAGTCGGTCGGGTCGACGCCCTCGGCGGCCGCCGAGAACTCCGTGTTCTTCGGGGTTTCGACGTGCCAGCGGCTGACTTCGTCGTCGTACCCGGCGAGCCGGGTCGAGATCCGTTCTTTGCGCGCGTCGTCGTTGACGTTTGCCTCGAAGGCGTATCGCTTCTCGGCTCCCCCGTTACTGGTCCGCTCGACGTTCGCGCTCACGAGCTTGTTGTCGAAGTAATACGGCGAGAGCTGGGTCATGACGTGCTTGTATACGGTGCCTTCGACCGCACGAACCGCCTTCCGAGCCGCGGAATCGACCGCCCGGGCGACGTGGCCGATCGACTCCGAACCCTCCTCGACGGCGTCGTTCAGGTCGCCCTCTGCGAGTTCGGCCGCCGAATTCGACAACCCCTCGCCGGCGGTACCTAAGTCCTCGCCGGGCGATGTCCCCGCTCGCTCGCCTTTTCCTTCCTCGACGGACATCTGGGCGGCGGTCTTTTCGTTGACGCCCTCGCCGAAGCGTTCGTGAACCTTTGGTCGCCACTCGTTCCACTCCTCGAACGCCTCCCCGGAGGCTCCAGCCTCGTCGAGGGCTTCGGTGATCCGCTCGCCGTGCTCGACGATAGCGACCCACCCGCCCTGTTCTTTGAAGCCCGAGATGCTCTCTTCCGTACGTTACGTAGAGCAATCGAGGTGTATGACTGCTACGATAGTACGCGCTTCGACGACGGTCTCGAGATCGCACGGGACGGCCAGTAAGTTGATAACTAGAGAGACCAATCCCCCGACGTGGTCCCCAGATGAACGGAAGAGTTCTCACACGAATCGTCCTCGCCCTCCTCGTCGGGACGTTGCTCGTCAGTGCCGGCGCGGCGACCGCGCTCGCCGACAGCGCGGCCGATACCGAGACCGAAAGCGACGTGACGATAGACGGCCTCAACGTCGAACTCGAAGACGTCCACGTGGCCGGCGACGGCCTCCCCGAAAGGAACATCGAGGATCGGACGTATACGATCGACGAACAAACGATATCGATCGACGGCGTGGAAATGACGATCAACGGAGCCGATGTCTCGTTCGACGACCTCTCCGTGACGATCTCGGACTCGACGATCACGGTCGAGAACGTCACGATCGGCGGCGAGTAACGAAGTCGCTCTGTCGTTCGACCCGCTCTCTTTTGTGCGCTACGAGTTGGACGACGCCGAAGAGCCGACGAGCAGCCACCTTCGAGTTCCTGATCGACAGGAGGCGGTTCGAATCGGCGATCGCTTAACCGAACATTTGGCGCATCACGGGGTGCATCTCCATGAGCTGTTCTTCGGCGATCTCCTCGTAGAGCTTGTAGGTGATCGACACCGTAAGCAGTAATCCAGTACCGCCAACGCCCCCGATAGTCCCGAGCATGTTCGCCCCGACCGCGAGAACACCCACCAAGGCCCCGCCGATCACCGTCACCTGGGGGATGTACCGTTCGAGGACTTTCTCCATCACGCCGGGGTTCTGCCGGAAGCCGGGGATCTGCATGCCGGAGTTCTGAATCTGTTTCGCCGTCGCCTCCGGGCCCATGTCGGTAGTTTCGACCCAGAAGATCGCGAAGATCGCCCCGCCGATCACCATGAACGTCAGGTCAACCAGTACCCGAAGCAGGATCTGCCAGGGCTCCTGTGTAGCGCCGCCGAGCCACCACATCCAGTCCTGTGGCCGGTAGACCGGTGAGAAGTAATAGAAGAGGCCGCCGACCGGCGAGCCTTGCGAGTAGACGCCGAGCCAGTTCGGCATCCCCTGGCCGAGTTGCGATTGTAGGATCTGGCCGAGGAACTGGATGTTCGCCTGGATCGCCCGCACGAGGATCATCGGCAACACGCTCGCGTAGATGAGTTTGACCGGGAAACGACCACGAGCGCCCTTGACCCGGGCGTGGCTGAGGGGTATCTCGACACGGACGCTTTCGGCGTAGACGACGATCGCGAAGATGAGGACCGTCGTGAACACCGCGACGAGTTCGCCCTGGCCGAGCAACAGGTTCTGGATGCCCTGTGCAGTGAGTACCGAGAAGTTCGCACTTCCGGTGAGGATGCCGATCCAGGTGGGGATCAACCCCGTTTCCCCGCCGATGGCCTGGATGTCGAACAGCCCGCGAAGGAGTTGCTCGCTGACGCCGGCGACGATAAAGAGGCCGATCCCCGACCCGACGCCCCACTTCGAGATCACCTCGTCCATGTAGAGAATGAGCACGCCCCCGACGAAGATCTGAGCGAACAGGATCAACTGCACGCCGAACGCGCCGATACCCAATGCCCCAGCGAGTTGCTGGCTCGGCGGCAGGAAGTTCGCGAAGAAGACGAGCGGGATACCCGTTAGACAGATCATTACGAGCACCAACAGCTTCTGGAGGCCCTGGTAGAGGACCTGATCGCGCGGGTCGCTCGTATCGAGCCCTAAAAGGTTCGCGCCGCCGAGCAACTGGAGGACGATGCTCGCGGTGACGATCGGCCCGATCCCCAGTTGCATGACCGTCCCCGGGTTGCCGGCGAGGATCGCACGGAACTGCCCGAAGGGATCGCTCGTCTGGCCGCCGATCCCGTACAGGAAGACGTTCGTCAGAAAGAAGTACAGTACCAACACCCCGACCGTCCAGCTCAGTTTTCGGCGGAAGGGAACGTGGCCCTCCGGCCGGGCGACCGACGGCATCCGCGTGAGCACCGGTTCGGCGGTCTCTTTCCAGCCCATTTACGTCGTCGGTCAGGACCCGTTGGACATAGGCGCTTCGCTGCCCGCCTCCCCGGTGCCGCCGTCCGCGATGGCTTCGCCGTCGGCGTCCGCGCCGTCGCCTTCGCTTTCGTCGTCGCCTTCACCCTCGGCGGCGGCCTCGGCAGCCGCTTGCCCGCGTTCGGAGAGGATCGCCTCGCCGCCGGCCCCGTCGAGCAGTTCTTCGGCGCTCTCGGAGAAGTCGTCGGCGGTCACGGCGAGTTCCCCGCGGACCTGCCCGCCGCCTAAGACCTTCACAGCGTCGGCGTCGTGGCCATTCTCGACGACGTCGCGGGCGTCGATCCGGTAGCCGTCGCCCTCGGTTTCGGCGACGCCGTTTGCGGCGTAGATCGCGATGTTCTCGTCGATCTCGCGCACCTCGATCGTTAGGACCTCCCGTTTTGCCTTCTCCGGCCGGGAGAAGCCGTGTTTGCCGGTCGGTTCGTAGTTGTGCTTCTCGTGTTTTGAACGCCCCGCGCGACCGCGCCCGCCGCGGTTGCCGGCCCCACGACGATTTTTATGGGTGCCGCCGCCGTGCGTGCGCGAACCGCGCTGGCGTCGTTTCTTGCTCGTCATCGGTGATCAGTGGTGGTTCGTCGGTTCGGAGTCGTGTGGTCGTCGGTCGGTGCCGTCTCGTTCTCGCTATGGGTACTGCCCCGCGACGCTCGCGGTCGCGCTCACGTTCGTGTTCGTATTCGCGTTCGAATTCCACGCTCACGCTCGCGCTTACCGCATCGAGCGGAGCAGGCCGTCGATCGCTTCGGTGTCGTGACGGCCGAGTTCGCCGCCCTTCGTGGCGGGGTGCTTGATGCCCCCGTGTCCGCCGCGGGGCGGGTGGAGTCGCAACATCGGCGCGAGCCCCGCCTCGCGAAGCGTCGTCTCCTCGGCGAGCAGGGCCTCCGCGAGCGCCGACACGTCGTCGTAGTCGGTGTTCGCCCCGACCCACTCGTCGTCGACGGATCCCTCGCCCTCGGCGGGTTCGGCGCGCCGGCTTATGAGCGTCGCGAGTACTCCCGAACTCGGCTCGCCGTAGGCGACGAAGTCGTTGACTTTGGTGACCATTCCCTCGTACGTGTCGGTTTCGGGGACGAGCGCACAGTGGTTGACGCGGTGAACGTTGAGCATCCGAAGGGTGTCACGCGCCCCCTCGCTCATGTTTACCTCGCCGCGCAACTGAACGAGTGCCTGCATCAGTCGCTCGCCTCCCCCGCTGCGCTTTCGGCGCCCGCATCCGCCGCGGCGTCGGTCTCGGGATCGATTCCCGAGCGTTCGACCGGGATCGGCTGTGGATCCCGTGCACTCGAAGCGTTGCGAAGCGCATTGAACGTCGCCTTCGCGAAGTTCACCGTAGTCCTGGTGTTGCCCGAACTCCTCGTCCAGGCGTCCTCGATACCCGCGAGTTCGAGGACGCTGTGTGGGGTTTCGGCGGCGGCGAGTCCCAGACCCTTCGGCGCGGGGATGACGTCGATCTCGACGCTACCGGCCTTCCCCGAGGTGCGCCGGGTAAGCGAGTGCGTTCCCCCAGGTCGGTCCTCCCAGGAGCCGCTGCCGCGCTCGACGCCGATCATGTTCAGCTTCGCGATCTCGATCGCCTTCTGGATGCCAGACCCGACCTGGTCGTCCCGGCCTTCCGCGAAGCCGACGTAGCCATTGCGATCGCCGATCGCGACCACACACCGGAACTTGACCCGCCGGCCGGAGTCGGTCATCCGCTGGACCATGTTGATGTCGAGGACGTCGTCCTCTAGACCGCCGAGCAACTGGTCGGTGATCTGCGGTTCCCTGAACGGGAGGCCCGAATTGAGGGCCTCTTCCATCGTCTCGATCTCGCCTTCGGCGACCAGCGTGCCGAGACGGGTCCGTGGGTCCCAGCCCTGACTCATAGTTCACCGTCGGAATCGATGTCGTTTCCAGCTTCCGATTCGAGGCGCTCACGCACCTCGTCGAAGTGCTCCGGAAGCGAGGCCGCGTCGAACTCGCCCGTATAGAGGTCGTCCTCGCGCTCGTCGGCATACGCCGCGATGTGTTCGCCCCGCGTCCGCTCCCAGTCGGCGAAGACCGACTCGTTGTGCGGCACTTCGAGGCCGGCGTCGATCGCGCCCTCCTGGACGGCGAAGATCTTCCCGCCGGGCGTCGCTGACTTGAGCCCGATGTCGAGCACCGCTTCGTCCACGCCGACCTCCACCGCTCGAAGACCGGCGAGGTAGCCGGTGAGATACGCTGCCGGCAGGTTGCCTACGGGGGCTTCCCAGCCGTATTCCCGGAGGTCCGCCGAACGCGCGCTAGCGAGCGTCCGGTCGCCTTCGGGGCTCGATGCCATCAACTGGACGGTGATCTGCCTGTTCGACGTCCGGGCGACCAGGCGCGACCGGCCGGATTTGAGCAACCGAAGGCGCTGGTGGTAGTCGGTGCGAACCTCCCGCCGGCGGCGCATCGGTACCTTGTACCGGGGACCGGTCGCCATCAGGCCTCACCTCCTCGTTCCTGTCCCCGTCCTTGTCCTTGTCTCTCGCCGTCGCCGCCGCCATCGGCGTCGAGGTCGATCTCGACGTCGTAGTCGTTCTCGGCGAAGGCCACCAAACGACCGACGCTATCGAACTCGCCGCCGCCGGCCTTGTTGTACAGTTCCCGGTACTGCGTGCGATCGAGCGTTCCGTCGTCGCGCAACTCTTTCAGTACCCGGCGCTGGGCGCGGATGCGGCTCTCCCAATCCTGTTTTCGGGGTCGGCGGGCACCCTTCGTGCCCTTGCGCTTGCCTGGGCCCTTCCGGTGGCCGTACGAGCGTTTGTTCGCGCGCCCGCGGGCACGGCCCTGGGAGTTGCCCGATTTGTCCTTCGCTTCGATCGTTCCCTGTGCTACCAGCTCGCGGACGTCCTCGCGGGTGATCGCTTCGGCGATCTCCGCCTGGGCGTCGGGGTCGAATCGGACGCGATTCTTCCCGACATTCAAGACGTCCGCGGCGAGTCGTTTCTGTGCTGTGAGATCGGTCATTCCTGATCAACTACCTCCGTCGGTTCCCGCCTCGACCTCGACCTCCTCGTAGGTGGGGTTGAGAACGCGAATCCCGTCGTCCTCCGCGCGGTCCTCGATGCGCTCGCGCTTCCGGCCGCCGACCGCGCTCGCGATCCGCACCGCCTGGGCGTCGCCGTCGACCCCGTCGAGATCGCCGACGTTGTGCACCCGGACCTCCTCGAAGCCGCTCGGGTGGCGACCACGGACGGCCTCCGGAGTACGATAGCCGGCCTCGACGACCGCGCCCTTGCCCTTGACTCCGCGGCGTTGCTTCGAGAGGTTGCCCCGGGGCTTGCGCCACGAACTGGGGGTGCGTTTCTTCTTGTGGTTGTCCTGGCGGCCGAATCCCGGCTTGCGCCGCCCATTGCGCGCGCCGAGCAGCCGTGCGGTCTCGTCGTTGAGATCGGGCGTCTTCTCGGCGAGTCCTCGGGGGCGGAGTTCGGTGGCGGTCTCGCGCTCCTCTGCCGGTGTACCCTCGTCTTCGATCTCGGTTTCGGGTTCCTCGGCGACTTCGAGGCCGCCGACGTCGGCTTTGATCCGGGCGGCGAGCGCGTTGCCGACGCCCTCGACCGCTGCCAGATCGGACTGACTCGCCGCCACGAGGGCCGGAACGCTCTCGTAGCCCGCCTCGCGTAAGGCGTCGGCCTTTTCCTCGCCGACCCCGGAGATATCGGTCAGGTCCATCTCTTCGGCCGCGGCCGTCTCCTCCGCGTCGGCGTCGCCCTCGGTTTCGGTCTCCTTGGGTTCATCCCTGGCGTCGCCGCCGGTGTCGGTCCCGTCGTCGATGTCGGTATCGGCGTCGGCATCCTCGTCGATGGCTACCTCGTCGACTTCGGCTTTGATGCGGGCGGCGAGCGCGTTGCCAACGCCCTCGACGTCGGCTAACTCGTTCTGATCGGCCGCGCGCAGATCGGCAACGCTCCCGTAGCCCGCCTCGCGCAGCGATTCGGCCTTTTCCTCGCCGACGCCGGAGATCGAAGCGAGGTCCGTCTCCTCGTCGCTCTCGCCGCCATCGGTCCGGGCGAGGCGAGCGTCCGGTCGCGCTCGGGGCGCGTTGGGACGATCACTCGCCACCGGCGGCCACCTCCGATCGGGTTGGCTTGTCGGTGATGTAGACGCCGTCCTGGAACACCCGGGTGTCCTTGTCGGTGACGCGGGTGAGCTGCTCGATGTCCGCCGCGGTCTGGCCGACGTCCTCCTTGTTCGGACCCCGGAGGGTGACCTCTTCGCCCGACACCGACACGTCGGTATCGCCGCGGATCGGCGTCCGGCGCGGGGCACGCTCACCGAGGAAGTTCTGGATGACGACCTCCTCGCCGTCGACGTTTACCTGCATCGGGAAATGGGAGTAAAAGACCTCCATGCCGTACTCCCAGCCGTCGGTAACTCCGTAGAAGGCGTTGCGAACGTGACTCGCAAAGGTCCCGATCGTCGCGGTCTGTTTCGCCTTTTCGGTGTCGCTTTCGATCACGACGCCGTCTACCGTCTCGGTGTAGGTGGCGTTCGGATCGTCCGATTCCTCGTCGGCCCGCGTCACCTCGATCTCGCCCGTCGAGACCGTCACGTCGGGATACCACAGCCGACGGGTGACGTTGCCTTCCGCACCCGTGATCGTGACGTCGAAGCGGTCGATCTCGACCGTCACGTCGTCGGGAATCTCTAGTTCTGCTCGTGCCATTGGTGTGTTCTCCGTTTGCCTCGTGGTTCAGTAGACGTATGCGATCACCTGGCCACCGATACCCGCCTCGCGGGCCTCGTAGTGGCTCATCACGCCGTGGCTCGTGGTAACGACGAGCGTCCCGTAGTCGCGGGCGGGGAGGAATCGCTTCTCCCACTTCTCGAACTCGTCCGCACCCGCCGAGTAGCGGGGTTTGATCGCGCCACAGCGGTTGATCGCTCCCTGCAGTTCGACCTCGAACTCGCCGGCCCTGCCGTCTTCGATGAACTCGAAGGCGTCGACGTACCCGAACTCGTGAAAGACTTCGAGCACGCTGCCGATCTGGTTCGAGGCGGGCGATACCGTCTGTCGGAGCCGCCCCACGCTTTCGGCGTTGTCGAGCCCCGAGAGCGCGTTACTGAGCGGATCGTTGTTGACCATTTTTGAGTACCTACGTTCCTATTTGAACTTCTTGAAGCCCATACTACGGGCGATCTCGCGGAAACACTGGCGACACAGCCAGACGTCGTACTTGCCCACGAGGCCCTGGTTACGGCCACAGCGCTGACACGCCTCTGATTGGCCGGTGCCCTTCGCGGCGTGTTCGCCTTCGGCCTCGCTCGCCTCGACGCCGCTCTCGCTCATCAGGCGACCTCCGCGTCGAAGTTCGTTTCGAGGAAGGCAATCGCGTCCTCGGCATCCAAGCGATGTGTTTCGGGTAGCGAGCGGGTTACGGCGTCGCGCTTCGAGACGCGATAGCCCGGCCGGGTGAGCGATAGCGTCACGTCGAGCCCGTAGATGCCGACGTTCGGGTCGTACTCCTGACCCGGGAACTCGGTGTGTTCGGGGATCCCGAAGCTGACGTTGCCCGTCTCGTCGAACTGGCTTCGCGACAGGGTCACTAACGGGAGCGCCGTCGCGACGAACTCGCGGGCACGCTCGTCGCGCAGTGTAACCTTCGCGCCGACCGGCGTGCCGGGCCGGACGCCGAAGTCCTGGCTCGCGCGGCCCGCGGTGGTGCGGACGCTCTCTTGGCCGGTGATGGCCTCCAAGATGCCTTCGGCGTTCGCGAGCGGTTGCCCGCCCTCGCCGACGGCCATGTGGACGACGCACTTCTCGACGCGCGGCTCGCGCATCGGATGGAAGTCGGCGTCGCCGTTTCCGTCGTCACCGCTCGTCGTCTCGCTACTACTGTCGTCGTCGGGTCGAGTACTCGAACTCATTCGATCTCACCACCGATGTCGTGCCGCGGTCGGCCGCCGTCGGCCGCGACGGTCTCGTCCGTCCGGCCGCCGGTGAAGTTCTCGTCGATCACGACGACGTATTCGGCGATCGTCTCGAAACCGTCGCCGTCGCCGGCGGCTCCGGTGTCGCCGTCGCCGCTCCCGCCTTCGGCGTCGGTATCGCCGTCGCCGCCGTCCCCCTCGACGTTCGTCCGGGAGACGCGGACACTGTTGGCAGCACTGCCCGGCGTCGCGACGAATCCATCTAATTCGCCGATCTCGCCGGCGTGCTGGCCACGAACCGCCGTTACGAGCGCGCCCTCCTCGAAGGGGAAGTGAGCGATGACCTCGTCGTCGTAGTCGATCACGATCGAGTCCCCTGGACTGTACTCGTCTTCGTTCCCGTCCGTAACGACGAGATTGCGGCCGTCGTGGAGGTTGAGCTGCGTGTCGCTGCCGGAAACCTGGCGTTTGTCCATGATCTTCGCGAGTTTGGAGTCGGCAGCGTCGGCGCTGATCGGCGTCAGGGCGAGTCGGCCGCCCTCGCCGGGGAACACCCGGTAGTACTCCTCGCGTTCGGTAAACACGAGGATGTCGAACATCCCGATCGGGCGCTCGGCGTCGGTCAGCGCCTCGCCGTTGACGAGGACCGTGCCCTCGTTGAGCGCGTACCGGGCTTCCTTCCGGGAGTCGACGTAGCCTAACACGTCGCGCAACAGGATCAGTAGGGGAACGCCGTCCCCGCCATGGGGACCCGCCCCGGCTCTCACCGTGAACACGGCGGTCTTGCGCTCGATCGGCCACGAGTCGGGCGCGGACAGCCGTTTCTGATGGCCGCCGCGGCTCATGCGTTCCCTCCGTCGTCGCCGTCGCCCGCGTCACCCGGGTCGCCACTGGATTCGAGGCGCTGTTCGCGTACGGGGTCGTCGAGGTCGAGGTTCGTCACCCGGAGATTGCTCGCGTCCAGCGGACGTGGCACTTCCTCGCCGTCCGCGCTCTCGAGGACGACCTCCTCGACGTGGACGACCGCCCCCCTGAGGTCGACCTCGGTGACCTCGCCAGTCTCGCCGGCGAAGTCGCCGCGGGTAACCTCGACTGTATCGCCCGCGTTGACCCGGACGCTGCGCGTGCCGTACTCATCGCGGAGATCGGCCGACAGCGGCGCGCGGACCTGATCGTGGCGTTCGTGAAGCGGTGCCTCGGCCCGTTCCTTGCGTTGTTTGCGTGGTTGCTTGCTCATCAGACGATCACCGTTGCCGTACTCGCGATCGACCCGAAGCGTTCGGCGACTTCGCGGGCGATCGGCCCTTTGATCTCCGTGCCGCGGGGATCACCGTTCTCGTCGATCAACACCGCGGCGTTGTCCTCGAACTTGACCCGACGACCGTTCGGCCGGCGGATCGGCTTGCGCTGGCGGACGATCACCGCTTCGAGGACTTGCCGGCGCATCTCGGGTGTGCCCTTCACGACCGAGACCGTGATCCGGTCGCCGAGGCCCGCCTTCGGGTGACGATTCAACGTCCCCTGATAACCCGCGACGCTGATGACGCGCAGTTCGCGTCCACCGGTGTTGTCCGCACACGTCACGATCGAGCCCTTCTCTAATCCTTGGGTAACGTCCGCGCCGAGCGCTTTCATGCGCTCTCACCGCCGGTTTCTGCTTCCGGATCGACGGTCCCCCTCGACGCGGCGTTACCCTCGCCTTCGGGCGACCGCGTGCCGGCGGTCCCTTCAGTGGCGTCGCCCATTACGGCCTCGGAGGAATCGGTCGCCGGTTCGGTGACCTGCTCGGAGGCCAACTGCCGTGTCGTCTCGATCGTCGTGACGACGACGTGGGCCTTCGTCTTCGAGAGCGGCCGGGTTTCGGCGATCCGTACCGTGTCGCCCACATCGAGGTCGAGGCAGTCAGGCGCGTGTGCGGGCACGCGCGAGCGCCGTTTCATGTGCCGATCGTACTTCGGAACGTTCACGTCGTACTCGCGTTCGACGATTACCGATCTGTCCATCTCTGTGGAGGCGACCACGCCGTCGAGCGTCTGTCCGCGCACCGAGAGGGTGCCGTGGAACGGACAGTTGCTATCGTCGCAGGCCGTCTCCGGTGTTTCGACTCCTAATCCTAGCGCCATTTCGATCGCATCTTTCGTTCGGTCCGTCGAGCCGGGTTCGCTTCGAGGATCGCCCCCTCGACGATCACCCGTACTCCTGTTCCGCGCGTTCGTTCGCTCGTTTCCGTACCGGAATCGTCCTCGCCGTTCTCGTCGCCCTCGCCGTCCCCGCCGCTTTCAGCTGGCAGCGCGAACTCGAACGTTGCACTTCCTTTCGGAACCTGGCGTTCTCGACCGACCGAGCCCTCGATCACGAGGGTCCGTTCGGTCTCGCGAACGACCCGGCCCGAGATGCCGATCGCGTCACTGTTCGACCCGTCGACGACCCGGACACGGAGTCCGTTGAGTTCGTGACGAGAAAGGGTCTCCGGCGTCGGCGCTGAGAGCGACCGACGCGGGCCGGAACGCGAATCCGCGCTCACGACGCCTCACCACCCTCGCCGTCGGGGTTGCCTTCCTCGCGCTGGATCGTCTTGATCCGCGCAATGGTCCGGCGAAGCTCGCCCGTCCGACCGGGGTTGTCCGGCGCGCCGCCGGTGGCTTCGACCGCCCGGACGTTGAGCAGCTCCGTTTCGAGTTCTTCGAGTTCGACGCTGCGTTCGGCGGGGGTCATGTCGCGGATCTCCTCGGCGTAGAGGATCGCCATCAGTCGTCGCCCTCCGATTCGGCCGGCGCTTCTTCGGCCGCGTCGTCGCCGTTGTCTTCGTCGCTAGCCTCGTCGGCCGTCTCGGCGTCGGGTTCGTCCTCTGCGTCGATCGCGGCTTCGGCGGCCTCGATCTCCTCCTCGGCGGCTTCCATCTCGGCCATCAGGTCCTCGGCTTCGGCGGCGGCGTCCTCCGAAACCGGCTCGGGTTCCTCCGCTCGTTCGGGTTCGTCGAGGTCGGTTTCGACCTCGCCTTCGTCCGGCGAAGTCGGCGCAGCGCCTGCTTCGGCGTCGACCGCTTCCTCGACGATCTCCTCCGCACCGACGTCGGCGGCCTCGCCCGGCGTCGCCGTCTCGTCCTCGGGACCGAACTCGATGTCGTCGCTCGCCTCGCCGTCGGCGTCCGCAGTGTCGGGATCGGGCTCCTCTAACAGGCCCGTGACCTCGTCGCCGGGCACCTCCTCCGGTTCGAGCGCGGAGACGTCCGCGCCCTGTTTGATCATGAACGCGTCGGGCAGGTCCGCACCCGGTGGGATCAGCTTGACCGTGACGCCGATCGTTCCGAGTTTCATCACAGCAACGCCGTCGCCGCGATCGACGAGGGCGTCGGCCGGTTCGCCGTTGTGTTTGATGTAGCCGCGATTGAACTTCGCGACCCGCGAGCGCGCGCCCGTGACTTTGCCAGCGAGTACGATTTCCGCACCCAGTGCACCGGAGTCCATGATCCGATCGACGGTGGTGTGGCCGGCCTTCCGGAAATACCACCCGCGCTCCAAGGCGTTCGCGAGCCGGTCGGCGACGATCTGTCCGTTGAGATCGGGCTCGTCGACCTCCTGGACGTCGATCTGGGGGTCTTCTAAGCCGAAGCGGTCTTCGATCGCGGTGGTGATCTTCCGAATGTTTCGGCCACCCTTGCCGATGACCATGCCGGGCTTTTCCGCACGCAGGACGATCTGGGTGCCCATCGGGGTCTGGGCGAGCTCCATGCCGCCGTAGCCCGCTCGCCCCAACTCGTTCGCGAAGAACTCGTCGATCTGCTGGCGTCGGAGGCCGTCGTGGATGAACTGCTGCTCGTCCGCCATCAGCTACCCGCCTCCCCGGTTTCGGCGTCGCCTTCCGCTTCCGCGGCCGCGTCGGCGGCTTCGCGGTCCTCCAAGATCATCTCGACGTCGACCTCGGGGGAGTTCCAGGCGGTCGCCCGGCCGAACGCTCGGGGCCTCCTACCCTGAGCCTCGCCGACCTTGTGGACGGCGACGTGGGAAATATGCATGGTCTCGCCCTCGAACCCGCCGTGATCGGCGTTGCCAACGGCGTTTTCGAGCAGGTCGAGGAAGGCTTCCGAGGCCTTCTCGGGATACCGGCCGGCGTCCCAGCCGTCTACGTCCCGGCGGTGGCCGGCACCGGAGTTGTGTGATCGGAACGGCACCGATCGCTCGCCGGCGATGACCGCCTCTAAGTACTCGGTCGCCTCGCCGGCGGTCATACCCTTGATCTCGCGGGCGATCTCCTTGCCGTGTTTGTGGCTCATGCGGCGCTCTCGGAGCATGGCTTTCGCCGTCGTTTCGGGATCCGCGTCGACGCTATAGTTGATTCCCATAATGTGTGTATCGCAGTCGCGCGACTGTGGTAATTAGTGTCATGATGTGGTTACTTGAGCGGGACGAACTTCGAGGATCGTGTTGCGCCGATACCCGCCTGCCCGTGTTCGACCGACTGGCGGGTGAGCTGAAACTCGCCTAGGTAATGACCGATCATCTCGGGCTGCACCCGGACGCGCTCGAAGCTCTGACCGTTGTGGACCGCGAAGGTCTTGTTGACGAACTCGGGCAGGATCGGCATGTCCCGCAAGTGCGTTCG
>PXRY01000115.1 GCA_003022925.1 Halobacteriales archaeon QS_8_65_32
GGCGGAGTTGCCCTTCGAGGTGTCGATGCACCACGACCTGACGGTCGCCGAACTCGAATCGATCCTGACGTCCTCGACCGATTTCGTCCATTACATCGGCCACATCGAGGCCGACGGCTTCGAGTGCACCGACGGCAAACTCGACGGTGGCGAGTTGGAGTCGGTCGGCGTCGGGGCCTTCTTCCTCAACGGTTGTACGTCCTACGAGCAGGGGATGGCACTCGTCGAAGCGGGCGCGATCGGCGGCGTCGTGACCCTCTCGGACGTGATCAACAGTGGAGCCCTTCGGATCGGTCGGGCGATGGCTCGCCTACTCAACAGTGGGTTTCCGCTCGGAGCGGCGCTCGAACTTGCTCGTAAAGAAAGTGTCGTTGGTGGACAGTACATCGTAGTCGGCGATAGCGGACTAGCGGTCGCGCAGGCACAGAATGGGACTCCGAATCTATGTGAAGTTGAGCCGATTGGCGACTCATTCAGGCTCAATTTCAAGACGTATCCGACGTCACATAGCGGATTGGGAGGAACAGTTCTCCCCTACATAGAGGGCAATGACAGGTATTCACTGTCGTCAGGGGTCCCACAGACGTTCGAACTAACCCAGGACGAACTTGAGCGATTCTTGTTATTAGAGAATGCACCGATAAGGATCGAAGGACGACTATGCTGGCCCGGCCAGCTCAACTTCGACGAATTATAGATTTTACGGGCCGTAATTAGAGGCACACCGAGCAGCCACGCCACCTGCTTGACTGAGCATCATCAGCATGGTGAACAGCACGCCGGTCATTTTCGGGTTCTCTGCTAGGTACGTCGCGAGTTTGCTGTCGGACATTACGATTCCATTGATAATCGCGATTGATATAAATATATTCGAATATTAATTATATAAGCAGGCATAGATTTAGTAACGTATTAATCGGGCCAATGTCGGATTGCTAACAACCTTCTGACACCGGTCGAGCAACGGAAGCGGCGTGTCATGAGAGAAGGAGTAAGTGTTACCCGAACCGAAGCGTCTGGGCGTGGTGCGTTTCGCCGAGATCGAGGACGTTCCCCTCGTCGACGAAGCCGTGTTCGATCGCGAGCGAAACGGCCCGAGAACCGACGATGTTCGCGACCGACGCGCGCGCGAGGCTGTCGATGGCTTCGTCATCGGGAACGGTCCCGCCGCCGTAGAAGTCGTCAGTGACGGTGAGCGAGGCCGGCCCGTGCTCGAAAGTCTCGCCGAGGACGTCCTCGTCACAGACGGAGACGAGCAGACCCTTCGGCGTCGAACGCTCGGTGACGATCAGACTCGGGTTCGGGCCCGTCTCCAGTTCCGAGTTCGAGGTCGAGCCTGCGTCGGGGTCAGCGTCCCTGTCAAGGCCTGCGTCCGCCTCCGAGTCCGGGTTCGTTGTGGTGTCGTTCACGGTCTACTGCTGGTCGAGTAACTGCTGTTCGGTCTCCCGGCGGCGTTCGTCCGCGCGGGCAGCGACCTCTTCGGCCTCGTCGTCCCGACCGAGGTTTTCTAGCGCGTGGGCTTTCTCCTCGAAGATCTCCGCGCTCCGGTAGCCGAGGCGCAGGGCGTTGTCGAAGGCGTCGAGGGCGTCCTCGTCGAGACCGCGTTCGAGCAGGAAGAATCCTCGGTTGTACCAGGCGTGGGGGAGCCGGGGATCGATCTCGACGGCGCGTTCGGCGTGATCGAGCGCCTGTTCGGTCCGGCCGTCCTCGAACAGGGCGTACGCGAGGTTCGTCTCGGCGCTCGCGGCGTGTTCGGACCCCTCGTCGATCCGAAGTGCCTCCCGGTAGGCACCGATCGCCGCGTCGTACTCCTCGAGTTCGGCGTGGGCAACGCCCTTGTTGACCCAAGCCTCCTGGCCGAGAAGCGGGTCGTCGGCGAAGCGGGCGGCGCGCTCTAAGGTCTCGGTCGCCTGCTCGTAGCGGTTGATTGAGATGTAAGAAGCCCCGACGTCGATCAGGCTCTCGGTGTCTACGTCCTCGCTCGACAGCTGTGATTCGTCGAGCAGGTCGGCGAGCACCCGCGAATCGACGGGATCGACTTCGTCGGGGTCGACCGTGAACTCTGGTTCGAGGTCGAAACCTTCGTACGGGTCGTCGAACCCGCCTCCCTCTGAAAAGCGGTGGTCGCGACCGTTTCCCGAGGTGGCGGGCGAGCGATCGGCAGGGGCGGCATCGGCGTCAGCAGCGTCGTGACGATGGTCGGGGTCGCCGTCACCGCCGTTGCCGCTATCGTTGTCGTCGGTGGCGTCACGCTCGGAATCGTTCATACCTTTATGTAGTCGGAGCGCGAAGTTAAGGACTGCGACCGCTCTACGCCACGTATGCGCGCGTTCGTCAGCGTCGATCTCGGTGGGTTCGAAGCGGCAGTCGAGAGCGTCCAGCACGAGTTCGCGGAGGTGAGCGGGCTCGACTTCGTACCGCCCGAAACCGTCCACGTTACCCTTTCGTTCCTCGGGGACGTAGCAGCGAAGCGACTTCCGACGGTAACCGAGGCGATCGGGGACGCGGTGGCCGAAAGCGGCGCTTCGCCCTTCGAGGCGGAATTCGGCGGGCTAGGCGTCTTTCCGAGTCGCGAGTACATCCGCGTGCTCTGGATCGGCCTCGGCGAGGGGAGCGAGGAGCTGACCCGGCTCCACGAGCGGATCGAGGCCCGGATTGCTGAATTGGGGTTCGAACCCGACGAGCACGACTTCACCCCGCACGCGACGATCGCCCGGATGCGCCACGCTGGCGGGAAGCGACTCGTCCAGGAGAAACTCGACGACCTCGATCCCGCCGTGGGGACGATGACGGTCGAAGAGGTGCGACTGACCGAGAGTACCCTCACCGACGAGGGACCAGTCTACGAGACGGTCGAGCGGTTCGAGCTGTGAGACCGCAGGGGAGGCGGGACGGCGAGGTGGCGAGGCGGCGAGGCCGAAACGCAAGTTTAAGCCCGTCGGAGCGATAGCCGGTGGGTATGGGAAAGAAATCGAAGGCGAAGAAGAAACGGCTCGCGAAGCTCGACCGTCAGAACTCCCGCATCCCGGCGTGGGTGATGATGAAGACCGATCTCGAAGTGCAGCGCAACCCCAAGCGGCGCAACTGGCGGCGTAGCGACACCGACGAGTAATAGCAATGAGCGCGAGCGACTTCGAAGAACGCGTCGTCACCGTTCCCCTGCGCGACGTCAAGAAAGGGCCGAACCACGAGGCCGCCGACCGCGCGGTGAAACTCGTCCGCGAGCACTTAGCGAAACACTTCACGGTCGAGCCCAGAGAAGTGCGCCTCGATGGGTCGATCAACGAGGCGATCTGGGCGCGCGGACGAAGCAAGCCCCCCCGGAAACTCCGGGTCCGGGCGGCGCGCTTCGAGGAGGAAGGCGAGCGGATCGTCGAAGCGGAGCACGCCGGATAAGCGGTGTTACGCGCGGTCTTCGCCGGGTCGGCGTACGTGGGGGTGTTCGCCCGGGCAACGGACGAGTACTTCCTGGTCGGGCCGAACGCCGGCGACGAGCTAGTCGAATCGCTCGCCGAGGAACTCTCAGTGCCCGCCATCGAGACGACGATCGGCGGCTCCGGTACCGTGGGCGCGCTGCTCGCGGGCAACGGCACCGGCGTGGTCGCAAGCGGACGGCTCGCCGAGGCGGAACGGGAGCGTTTCGCGGGACGGTCATTGTCGGTGACCGCGCTGCCCGGGACGATCAACGCCGCCGGCAACGTTGTGCTCGCGAACGACAGCGGTGCGCTCGTCCACCCCGAGATCCCCGACGAGGCGGTCGACGCGATCACGGAGGGCCTCGGCGTACAGGTCGAGCGCGGCTCGTTAGGCGGGGTCAACACCGTGGGGACCGCCGCAGTGGCGACGAACCGGGGGGTGCTCTGTCACCCGGAGGCGACCGACGCCGAACTCGACCGATTGGAGGATCTGTTGGGTGTGCCCGCGGACATCGGGACGATCAACTACGGCGCGCCGCTCGTGGGGTCGGGCCTCGTAGCCAACGAGCGCGGCTACGTCGTCGGCGAGGAGACGACCGGCCCGGAACTCGGCCGGATCGAAGACGCGCTCGGCTACATCGACTGAGGAGGGATGACGAGCGCGAGGCGTCGAAGCGCCGTCGATCGGATCGAGTCGAGTCGTGTCGTACTGTGCCCTCCTACCTCACTTCATCGTCACGTACGTGAGAAAGACCAGCGCGAGCGACTGCAACGCCCTGAGGACCGCGACGACCTGCTGGACGCTGGGGTTCATCGCGTAGAGTTTCCGTGTGCTGAAGAAGAAATATAGCGCCACGCCGTTTTCGACGAACATCGCCGCGCCGAAGGCAAGCAGGCCGAGAATCAGCGGCGTTCGAAACGTCCGGTAGTTGCGCGCCCAGACGAACGTGAGCGCGGCGAGCAGTAAGACGTTGATCCCCGCGAGCGCGCTCGCGATCAGGATCGCGCTGCTCATGTCGGCCAATGCCAGGACGGGTGGCGTCGTGTCGGGGGCTGTCGAGCCGAGCAGTGACAGGGGAGGGGCGATCGTAGCGATCATTCCATGTTCTCCGTGACGCGTTCGAAGGTGTCGCGGTGGTGTTCGAAGCGATCGGTGAGGAAGTACATCTTCCCGTAGTCGTCGCCGCTGGTCTCCAAGACGGCGTGGTCGGTCAACATGTCGAGGTGGTACCGAACGGTGTTGTAATCGAGGTCGAGGTCGTCGGCGAGCTGGTTGGCGTTCCGCGGGCGGTCCGATAGGCTGTGGATGATGCGAGCACGGTTTTTGCCGCCACGCGTGCCCGCGATGAGATACCACAGCGTCTTTCTCATGCCCTCACCAGGGCTTCCGTGCCGGCCGGTGTATAACCCCTTCTTCACGAACGCGGGGAGAGCACCGGAGGTGGTGGCCGAGCCGAACCGGGACGAACCGAACCGGAACGGACCGAGCCCGGACGGATCGGCCGGGACGTCCGCGCGCGAGTGCATGTGATCGACGAGGCGGGGCAGGCTCAAGGCGTTTTTCTAGAGTTCGTGTGGAATGTCTCGCGGATTCGGCGTGCCCCGACGGGTCGATCGGGCAACAGGGCCGACGATAGCCGAGTCGCCGGGCGTTCGTGGGGGTCGAACCGAGTGACGCCGAGCCCGAAGGTACTTCCCGCTTGCGCGCCTCCCCGAAGGCATGGACGATTTCACCGTCAGCGGTCGCTTCCGGGCGCGCCGGAACACCTGGCAGCCGTTCGAGACCCGAGTGCAGGCACCGAACGAGAACGTCGCGACGGAGTGGACCTACGCCGAGTTCGGCTCGCGGCACGGCCTCAAGCGCGGGCAGGTCGAAATCTCCGAGATCGCCGAGACCGCAGGCACGGAGGACGGCCGATGAGCGGCGGACCGGGCGGCCCGGGTGGACCGTCGGGCGGACCGGGCGGCGGCGGTCGCCAGCAGCTCCAGCAGCTCGCCGAAACAATCCAGGCGCTCGACCGCGAGCAACGAGCCTTAGAGGCGGATATCAAGGGACTGCGCAATCAGCAGAAAGCGATCGACGAGGCCGTCGAGGGCATCGAGACGCTGGAGAACGGCTCGGTGGTACAGGTGCCGTTGGGCGGCGGCGCGTACGTCCGAGCGGAGGTCCAGGCCATCGACGAGATCGTCGTCGACCTCGGGGGGGACTACGCCGCCGAACGCGAACAGGACGGAGCGATCGAGTCGCTCGAAGCCAAACGCGACCGGCTCGACGACCGTATCGCCGAGACCGAAAAGGAAGTCGCGGAGATCGAAGAGGAGAGTTCGGAGCTCGAACAGCGCGCCCAGCAGGCCCAACAGCAGATGCAACAACAGATGCAGCAGATGCAGGGGATGGGAGGCCGAATGGGCGAGCCCGGCGACGACGAGGGTAGCGAAGACGACGAGTAATCGGGCATGTTCGAGGGACTGAAGGACTCATTAGGCCGGTTCAGACGCGACGTCGAAGAGGAAGTCGACGAAGACATCGACGAGGAACCCGGTGAAGAAGCGACCGACGAAGGGACAGCCGAAGGGAAACCGGCCGGCGACGGGGAGATCGAGAGTGGCACGTCAGCGGATATCGGCAGCGAGGCGGAACCGGCCGGCGAGTCGCGGACACGATCGGGATCGGAACCGGGATCCGAGATCGAAGCCGGGACCGAGGCCGAGCCCGAAACCGGGGCCGACGCCGGAACCGGGACCGAAAGGGAAAGCGACCCCGCGGTCACAGCCGAAACGAAGCCGGCGGCCGGGACGGTCGGTGCGGAGGCGGACCGTCCGGCCGAGGGAGCCCAAGATACCGGGGGGGCCGGAGGGACCGAGACGACCGAGACGGGCGCGGTTTCGACGGCCGACGCGGACCCCGGCCCGCCGGACGCCCCGGCCGAGAGTGAGGAGGGGGCCGAGAACGGCGAGGACGGCAGAGGGCCGAGTTTCGGGACGCGGGCAATGGCCTTCGCGACGGGACAGGCGATCATCCACGAGGAGGACTTGGAAGATCCCCTCTGGAACCTGGAGATGGCGCTGTTGGAGAGCGACGTCGAGTTGAGCGTCGCCGAATCCATCCTCGATGGGGTGCGCGAGCGACTCGTCAACACCCGGCGCGCGCAGGTCAAGAGTACGGGAATGGTCGTCGAGGACGCCTTGGGCGAGGCGCTGGTCGACGTGATCAGCGTCGGGCAGTTCGACTTCGACGAGCGGGTCACGAGCGCCGACAAGCCGGTCGTGATCGCGTTTACCGGCGTGAACGGCGTCGGCAAGACCACCTCGATCGCGAAGTTAGCACGGTACTTCGAGGGCCAGGGACTCTCCTGTGTGCTCGCGAACGGCGACACCTATCGGGCGGGCGCGAACGAACAGATCGCCGAACACGCAAAGCGACTGGACAAGAAGCTGATCGCCCACGAGTCCGGCGGCGACCCGGCAGCGGTGCTGTACGACGGCGTCGAGTACGCCCGCGCACACGACATCGACGTCGTGCTGGGCGACACCGCGGGTCGACTGCATACCTCGAACGACCTGATGGCCCAACTGGAGAAGATCGACCGCGTCGTCGATCCGGACATGACGCTGTTCGTTGACGAGGCCGTCGCCGGCCAGGACGCCGTTCGACGTGCAACGGAGTTCGACGACGCAGCGGCGATTGACGGGACGGTCCTCACGAAGGCCGACGCCGACTCCCAGGGCGGCGCGGCCATCTCGATCGCTCACGTGACCGGCAAGCCGATCCTCTTTCTCGGCACCGGCCAAGAGTACGACCATCTGGAAAAATTCGATCCCGAGCGGCTGGTCGATCGGCTGCTCGGTGCCGAGGAGTAGTCCGGCTAACAGCGCCGAAGAGCAGTCCCGAGGGGTTTTCGACCGGAAACGAAGGGTGCACCCTCGAACGGTGAGGATCAGGATCGAGAACTGACCGGGCCGATCCGACCGGGAGTCAGGCTGGAGTCGTTCCGGTTGATCGGCCTTCCAGGGCGAGTCCCGACGGCGACACGCGCCGTGAGGGCACAATTCTTTAGCGAGCGGGCCTCCTCGCAGCGGGTATGCCGGGGACAAAGACGATCTCGCTCTCCCTCGACGAGACGCTGGTGGACGCGCTCGACGAGGAGATCGCCGCACACGACATCTCGCGTGCGGAGTACGTCCGGTACATCATCGAGGTACGCCACGACCGCGACGAACTCAAACGGGACGTCGAAAAAGCGCGTGCACGCGTGCAGGGACTCCGAGAGGAGGTCCGAAGCGAGCGAGCACGAAGCGACGAACTTGACGAAGAAAACGAGCGACTCAGGCGCGAACGCGACGACCTCCGAGCGGAGGCGGACGACCTCCGCGAGAGACACGAGGACCTCGTGGACGAACGCGAGGACCTCCAACGAAAGCTCGAGCGCGCCGAGTCGCGTAACGATACCCTCCGTCGGCGACTCGACGACGCGACGACGGCCGAAGGAAAGGCCGAACGCGCGAGCGCCGGGAACGAGGACCGAACGGACGGCAGCGGCGACGAGCGCGGGGCCAACGGGGACGAACGTGAGAGCAACGAGGACGGCGACGGCGAGAACAGGGACGGCAGCGGCGAGCACGGAGACAACGATGACGGAGGTCCGAACGATATCGGGAGAGCGACCGACGACGTCGCAGGCGAGACGGTTAGCGAGAATGGGAGCGACGAGACGAACGCTGGAAGCGAGACCGGCGACCCGAACGAAGCGAGCATCCGGACGAGCGCGTCGGAGAACGAGGACCAGGAGACCGACGAGTTGGCGGCGTGCGCCGACCGCCTGAGAGCATATCTCGACTGAGGGTCGAGGTCGAGCGTCGATACGTAGTATTGTGAGGATCGCTACTCGGCGGAGGGTGTCGTCGAACGCTCCGAACTCGGTCGGGTCAGTCGAGCTAAAGACCTCGATCGCGAGGGCTATTCCCCCGAAAGCGACCGCTACGCAAGCACCAGCTATATGAAAGCGGGGCAAGCAGACGGGAGTTATGCCTGATGCAGAACGTGAGGGAGGCGAGGACGATATGAGGCCTGAGGGGACCGCGACGATCGTTCCGGACGGCGGCGGGAGCGATGCGAACGGCGAGAACGACGAGAACGGAAGCGAGCGAGAGAACGGGGGAGGGAAGCGAGGTCAGGACCGAAGCGAGGACGGGAGGGACGACGAGGAATCGGATGCAAACGGCAACGAGAACCGAGACGAGGCGGGGAGCGAGGACCGAACGGACGGCGGAGACGAGGATCGAAGCGAAGATGGTGGGGGAAGTGACGACGAAGGGAGCGAAGACGGAGATGAGAACGATGAGAACGGTGAGAACGGCGAGGAAGACGAGGGCGACGAAGAGACATACGAAGTAACCGTAACCGTTCAGAACGGGGACGGCGAGTCCGTTCCGGCAGCGTCGCTTACGCTGGAGGAGTCCGGTCTGGGCCTCATCGAGGGTTTTCGAAGCAATCCCACACGAGGCGAGACCGACGCCGACGGTCAGGTCTCCTTCGAGGTGGGAGAAGGCGAATACGAGATCGAAGCGACGAGCGACGGGGCACAAGCCGAACGGACGCTAACGGTCGATGGCGACGAGGAACTCACCCTGACCGTCGACGTCGGAGAAAGGGCAGGCGACGAGGAAGGGAACGGCGACAAGGACGAAGCGGGAGAGGAGGACGAACGAAGCGGGCCGAAAGAGGCGGAAGGGCGCATCGCCGAGGAAGAGACCCCCAAGCACGGGACACCGCGCGGGACGACGGTGCTGTATCTCGACCTCGAAGGGCTCGTTCTCGACCTGTTGGGCCTCGAAGTCGACCTCCACGAGGTCACGCTCGACGTACGAGCGACCACCGGAGAGGGAAGGCTGCTCGGGAACCTGCTGGCAGGCGTTGCGAACCTGCTGAGCCCGCTGTCGGCGCTACTCAACCGGCTGCTCAACACCGTTTTGAACCTACTGAGTTATTTGACGTCGCCGATCGGTACGCTCCGCGGTGCAGCGAGTCGAGTCTGGAGCGTGGTGACCTCGCCGATCGGTGCACTGAGCAGCGCCGGGAGCCGTGTCTGGAATACGCTTACCGCGCCGGTCGGCTGGGTGCGAAAGAGGTTCGGAAGCGACGAGGGCGACGAGGACAACGGGGAAGGAGACGACGCGCTTCCGGAGTCGACGTCGAATCGATTGCAACTCGTCCGCGAACGGCTTCCCTCGCTGCCGTCCCCATCGGTGCCCTCGCTACCGTCGCCGTCAGTGCCATCGCTGCCGTCGCTATCGAGCGTATTCTTCAGTGCGGTGAACAGGGTTCTCGACGGGCTGATAGCGTTGCTCGACGAAAACGGGGACGGAGACGACGAGGAAGCGTCCGAAGGGGAAACCGGAGAGACCGGTGAGAACGGGGAGGGTGGAAACGAATGACTCGCCATCGGGGACCGAGACGACGGTCGGCGCGAACGCCTCGGACAGCAGGCCGCACGCTCATACAAGCGGGTGGGAAACTACTCGACAGCTTCGTTACAGGTGATCGAAAATGGGAATTATACGTGAGATAACGAGCGCGATCGGGAGCGTACTCGGACGCAAGCTCGGCGAACTGGTCGGACGGCGCATCGAATCGTACCGCTCCTCGGACGAATCGGACGAAGCGGACGGGGAAGAAACGGGCGAGGAAGAGAGTGGATCATCCCGCCGGGCGGCGTTCGCTCAGCGCCTCCGGGACGGAATCAGGTCAGCCAAGCGACGTCTCCGAGGCGGACTCCAGTCGATCAAGGCGAGAGTGAACGAGATGCAACCCGAGGAAGGCGACGACGGAGCCGACGGGGAAAGCGACGAGGAGGGAGACGGGAACGGAGACGAAAGCGAGAACGGAGCGAGCGAAGCGGACGACGGAGACAAAGGGGAACAGAAGGGTAGCGAAGAAGAACACGAGAGCAGCGAGGACGAGACGTCGGAGGAGAACGAGTCGGCGGCAGAAACCGCGGAGGACGGCGCGGAACCCGAAGGCGGCTCCGAAGACGGGGGCGAGAGTGGAGCGAGCGAAAGCGGAGCGGACAAGGCGGACGGCGACGAGAGCGCGTCGGACGAAGCGGACTCTACGGACGGGCCGCCGGGCTCCCTCGGTGACATGTCTGACGACGAACTCCAATCGTTTGCGAACCAGGTAATGGACGAACTGGACGAACGAAGCACGCAGTAGCACATCGGCCAGCGCGTTCGAGCCTATGACTCGTACCCGAGTATCGTGCGGAAGGCTCACCGAGTGGGAGTCGTTCGCGCTCGACGGGATGGATGTAACGAGCGTTCGGCCCCTCCCGCGCAGGTCGCGCGCGAGGACGGGCCGATCGACACGGAGAACGGACGGAGACGTTATACCGGACCACGATAACACAAGGCAAGAGTATCGATGACCGAACGATCGGCGGCGGACGACCGAACGGACGAGGCGACCGAGGATCTCGAAGCGGTTCGCGATCGGCTCTCCGAGTTCGTCGACAGGGGAGACGAATCCGGCGAGAAGCGAGTCAACGGCCCGGAGCCGAGCGAATCCGAGTCCGACTTTGGATTCGAACCCGGCCCCGAATCAAACCTCGAATTCGACTCGGAAGCCCGCAAGCACGCGAACGAGGGGAACGTCGGTTCCGGGAACGGCACGAGCGCGGACGACTCGAGCAGGGGTAACTTGGTAGTCAAGTCGGCGGTACGGAACCGGATCGAGGGGATGGCCGTCGCGGGCGACTTCTACGAGCCGTTGAACGAGGCGGTCGGCGAACTACTGCGCGACGCCGCCCGGCGTGCGGAGGCGAACGGGCGCAAAACCGTTCAGACCCGCGATCTGTGAACGCACCTCGCTCGCGCGAGCGCAAGCGGGCTCGAAGCGCCGGCGGCACGTCACTCGACCGAAATCCGTCCCGCAGCGGGTCGATCGAGCACCGGAACCGACGTTACTCTCCGGAGCCGACCGGACGTTCCTCGAAAGCGACCGACCAGTCGGAAGCCAGGCATACGCAACACACGCAACTAAGTAGGCAACGGCTGACCGATCCGATAGAGGACTTTACCGATGAGTCAAAACGAAGACCAGAAGGACGAAGCGATGGAAAAGGTCTCCGAACTGGGCGAGCAGCTCGATATCGGCGGCGAAGACGTCTCGAACGCGTTCGATCGCCTCAGAAACGGCGACCTCGAAGTGCGGACGGTCGCCTCGTTCGGGGAGACGTTCGGACGCCAGGGAGGGGCGCTCCTCGGCCGGCGAGCGGGCGAAGCGATCGGACGGACGTTCGCCGACGAGGACGGCACCCTCTCGCTCTCGTCGATCACCAGCACGCTTCGGCGAAGCGGAGGCGAGGAAGATGGCAAAGGCGAAGACGGAGCGGAAAGCGAAAACAGCGAAGGCGAGGACGGCAGCGAAAGCGGAGACGGAGACGGCGACGAGACGGACAGCGAGAACGGACCGGAAAGCAAGGAGGAGATCGAGATCGAGGGGGACGGATCGGGGAGCTTCGAGGACATGTCCGACGAGAAGCTACAGACCCTCGCGAACGACCTCATGGACGAACTCGAACAGCGCCAGTCGAGCGAGTCCTAACCGGCCGCGAGCGACCGACTCCGATCGCCGGGAGCACCGGTTGGCAGTAGCGTCGGTTCAGCACGACGGAAGCGAGAACGAGAATGAAGACCGAGACGGAGACGAGCGTGGGAGCCCTTGGGGCTTCGACGCCGTTCGGCGGTTACTCGCGCTTCTCGAACGCCGGCGAGTACGACCGCGTTCCGGTTCGGCGTTCTTCGAGGCGGGCGCGACGGCGTTGGGCGGCGTCCCACTCCTCGAACATGCCGGACTCGACCATCGTCGTCATGCCGGCGAGCGCCGCCCGAAGTTTGAGACCGACGAGCGGGATGTCCGCAACGGTGATGATAGCGTCGGCCTCGACGATCGCGCCTTCCTTCATGATCACGTCGAGCAGGTCGACGATCGCGTCCTCGTCGTCACGGGTGGGCTTCATCGGTCCTCGACCCCTCCGGCTCCGATCTCCGGCGCGAACGTATATGGCGGCCAGGGGCCGGTAAAGCGGATCGAAACGCCGGGTTCGGCGGCGATCTCGTCGAGCGCGTCGCCGATAGCGGCCTCCCGGTCCTCGTGGGCGAGCACCGCCAGACGAGCCTGCGTCCGTTCGGTAGGCTCATCCGACCCATCCGCTTCGTTCGATCCGTTCGACCCGTCCGACCCGCTGGACTCGCCCGATTCGTTCGAGCGGTCCTCGGTGTCGTCGAGCTGTGTCGCCCGCTGCTGGCCGAGGTGATGAACTTCGCGTGCGAGGTCGGCCAGTCGGTCTTCGAGGATCGCTCCGCGTTCCTGTCGGCGCGTGCGTCTCAGCTCCGAGAGACGCTGTTCGTACTGCTTTTCGAGGAGAAAGCTCGTGCCCGAACTGGCCGCATTGATCTCCTCGCCGAGTTCCCGCAGGCGGGGATCCTCGGCTTCGAGTTCGGCGTCGAGGTCCGACTCCTCGGCGCGGAGTTCGATCCGGTACTCCCAGAACCCGGCGAGCGATGAGAGGTACTGCGAGAGGGTTTCGGCTGCGTCCCCGGCCCACTCGCGTATCTGCCCGTCGTCGCCGGTGATGATCGTATCGAATCGGAAGGGAAGCGGCGTCCCGAAGCGCTCGCCGGCCGCGTCGATCACGCCTTGGTGTTCGAGCAGCCACTTGCGCAGTAGGTCCATCCGGTCGGTGTCGTACAGCGACGCACAGTCGTGGACGACGATCCCGATCGCCGGGGAGTCGAGGGTAACGAGTCGAACCGGTTCGTCGTCGACGCCCGTCTCCGTGAAGTCGTCGGGAGCGTCACCGGCGTCCCCGTCACCATTGCCCTCGTCGCTGAGTGTAACCGCACAGTAGAGGTATCGTCCCGTCTCGAACGCCGGTGCGCCGTCGGCCTCGCTCTCAGTACCGGCGTGCTCGGCGTCGGCGTTCCCGGTCCCGACGTCGGCGTCGTCGCGGTTGGGGGTGGAGTCGACGTCGGGGTCACTCATCGTCGAGTACGGTGTGGCCCGGCGGCTGGTTCCGGTTCGTGTCCGTTCCCCTGCCGGTGTCGGCGTCCGTGCTCTCCATGCCGTGAACGCCGTGGACGAGGTCGTTCACGATGTCGTCGAGTTCCCCCCGGAGGTCGTCGACCGAGCTGTCGATCCCTTCGTCGTCTTTCAACTGCTCGATTTCGGCTTCGAGCGTGGCGAGTTGTTCGCCGAGGCGGTCGATCTCCTCGTCGGTGAGCTGGCCGGATTCCATGCGACGGATGGCTTCGCGTTCCATCGCGTCGACGAGCAACTCGACGACGGTGACGACGAGCGTCATGAGCCCGTCCCGAGCCTCGTCGCCGTCGATGTCGATCGTCGTCATTCTTCGTCTCTCTCCGTCCCATCGGCGTTCGTGTCGGTATCGGTGTCGTCGGTGTCCGCGCTGCTCTCGTCGTTTCCGTCGCTTCCGTTGTTTCCGTCGTTCTCGTCAGTGTCGCCGCCCGAGCCGTCGGAGGTGTCGGACGCTTCGGAAGCGTCCGGAGCCGTCGGCCGCTCGCGCACACCGGGCTCGGAACGGCTGCCGTAAGCGTCGTTGTCGCTACCGGAGACGGCGTCGCCGGCTCCTTCGACGGCTTCGGTTAGCCCGCTCCCGTTCCCGCCGTCATCGTCGGTTTCCTCGTCAGCCCGCTCGTCCTCGTCGTCGGGTTCGGTGATCGGCGCGCTCTCCATCGCTGGCGAGGACTCGGAGATCGGCGGTTCGTGCAGGCCCATGAACTGCTCGCCGACCGCAGAGCGGCCGATCTCCCGGTCCCGCTCCTCGGCCTCGTCGTCGGCTTCGACCGAAGTGGCGTCGGCGATTTCCTCGATGCGGTCGGTGTCGGTGCCGGTTGGGAACTCCAAGCCGTACTTCGCGGCGGTCTCGAACGACGCGATCGCCGCCCGGAGCTGGATGCCGAGCAACTCGGCGTCGCCGACCGACACCGCGATATCGGCGTTGATCACAATGCCCTTGTCGAGCAGCAACTCGACGACGTCGGCTAGGTCGGACTGTGTGCGGGTCGGACCGGCGCTGCGATTTTGTCGTCGATTGGATCCGTTACTCATCGTCGTCTCCTCCGTTGCGGTTCTCGAAGCGATCGCCGTAGATGTGATCGCGGCCCGGCGCGCTCGAATGGCGCGGCGTTCGCAACACCGTCGAAAACCGCGCGACGCCGCCTAATTCGGCCCGATCGTCCGGTGATCTCCTTGAGTCGGCTGCGCGCTTCGATGGCGCTTTCCCTGAACTCGTCGATCGCTTCGCGCAATTGCGATTGGACTTTCGCCTGGATAATTTCGGAGGGAATCCCGCCTCCCTCCTCCTCGTCGCCGTTGTCCGCTTCGTCGCCTTCGGTGTCACCGTTGCTTTCGTCGTCGCTCCCAAAGCGGTCGAGAAAGCTTCCCTCGTCGTCCCCGTTCCCGTCGTCGCTGTCGTCCCTGAACCGATCGAGAACGCTACTGTCCTCGTCGCTGTCATCGCTGTCGTCGCCGAGGTCGTCCGCTGCCTCCTCGACGTCTTCTTTTTCCCGCCGGAGGTCCCGTAAGTCGACGTTCCTGAGGACTTGCCGGAGGTTTACGACCTGTAGCAGCTTGCGAAAGTGGACCGCCTCGCCGGCCTCGCCTTCCGCGATCGCCTCGGGGATGTCGCCGGCTTCGATCGCCGCCGGGAGCGAACGCCACTCGACGGCTCCGGGCAGCGCGGAGAGATCGATCGT
>PXRY01000116.1 GCA_003022925.1 Halobacteriales archaeon QS_8_65_32
GCCGCTTGGCCGGCGTTCGATCGAGCGATCGGGCGAGCGGGCGAATCCGCGTCGGTTACGCGCCCGAGGGCGTCATCCTGTCGCTGCTCGTGGCGACGCCGGCGATTGCGATCGCGCTCTGGGCGGTCGCCACTGCCCCGGCGGTCGCGATCGTCGTCGGCGTCATGGCCGCATTCGCAACCGCGAGCGTCGTCGTCCCTTACGTTGTCGTTCGGGCGGTTACGGCGCTGTTGGAGCGACGCGAAGCGAGACGGTCCGACGGCTCACTTCTCGAACGCTGCTACAGGAAACATGACCGCCCCGACGGCGCAGGTTTATCTCGATCGCCCGTCCTCACCAAACATGGACCATAGGGACGACCGTTACGACCTGCTGTACGAACTGTACGACGAGTTCGATACCCAAACGCTGCGGCAGTACCGGACGTTCATCGACGTGTTCCCCGCGATCGATTCGCGGGTCGCGCTCGATCACTGGCAGGAAGTCAACGACGAGCTAACCGACGCGACCGAGGAGATCAGGGCGGCCTTTGAGGCCGGCGACGTCCTAGCGGAGATCGGCGCGCGGGCGTCGCGCGAGGAGGCCTTCACCGCGCTCGATCTCCACGGCAAACACGGGCGGGCCGTCTCGGTGCTCGTTCTCGACGTCGACGAGACGCTCCGGTCGGCGGGAGGGACCGACAACGAAATCCCCCGCGAGACGCTCTCGATTCTCACCGACCTGCACGAGAGCGGCATGCCGATCGTCGTCCCGACCGGCCAGACCCTGGAAAATGTCAAGGGACTTCTGATTCAGGGGCTCGGCAGCGAGCTGTTTCACTCCGGCCGCCTGAGCGTCGTCTACGAAGCCGGTACCGGGGCCTTCACGCCCGGTCACGGGCCCAACACCAAACGCCTGCTCTACGAGGATCTCGGCGAGGCGATACGGGACGTCTTCTATCGGCTGCGCTCGCGGGTACTTTCGGACGCGCCCGAACGGGTCCGGCGGGAGTGTCACCTCCAGGGCAACGAGTTCAACGTCACGCTGAAGCCGAACTTCGAGACCGGCAGCGAGGCGGCACGCGAGGTGATCGATGCGGCACTGGTCTACCAGATCGACCTGCTCGGCAGGGCGGTGGCCGACAGCGAGTCGGTAGCGGTGGACGCCGACATGGCGGACATCGACGCAACAGACGTCGATACCGCGGACGTTGACGCGACGGACGCCGCGGCCTGGGCGCGGGCGTTTTACGCCGACGCCGACCCGGAGATCGAACGCGTGCTCGACGACGAAGGGATGCTTCCGGATCGCGAGCGCGAAGCCATCCCCGACGACCTCGCCGACGTCTTCGAGCGGATCGACGTCGCGTATTACGAGGGCGACGCCGCCGAGATCGCGAGTTACGAGCTCAACAAGGTCGTCGGCGTCGAGGCCGCCTTCGACGTCTTGGGGCTCGACGACCCCTTCGCGCTCGTGCTCGGGGACTCGAAGAGCGACCTGCGGGTCATGGAGTGGGTCGCAGCGGAGGACAAGGGGATTTCCGGCGCGCCCGAACACGCCTCGATCGACGTGCTCGATCACGTTATCCGCACCGACGAACTCGTTTTCGATCGCGGCGACGCCGCCTCGGCGCTCCGTATCGTTGACGCGTTGAACCGCCTCGCGCGACTCGACTGAGCGATGACGGGCGATCGAGCGAAGGGAACGTACACGCTGTTGATCGGACTCGACGAGGACACCGAAATCGAAGTCGGCGCGCTCGGTGTCCGGGAGTTTCCGGCAGGCTGGTACGCCTATACGGGTAGCGCCCTGGGTTCGGGCGGGTTCGCGCGGGTCGATCGCCACCGACGGGTCGCGAGGGGCGATTACGACACCTGTTTCTGGCATATCGATTACCTCTTGAGACGTTCGGCGACGACCCTCGAATCGGCCGTCAGGTCGGCGGGCGTCGACGCCGAGTGCGAGGTCGCACGGTCGCTTCCGGGTCGTTCGATACCCGGCTTCGGCGCGTCCGATTGTGACTGCGACGCACATCTCACCTACACCGCAGGTCGGGCGGAGCTCGCGAGCGCGATCGAACGGGCCCACTCGAAGGGGAGAGACGTCGGCTGACTTGGTCCGGCCTGCTCGTGCGACGCAAGGGAACGGAGAACTCGCGTACCGGGCGGGAGAGCACCTGAACACGAATGCTCGGCGATCCCAACGATACACTCGAGCGGGAGAGCGTGACCCACGATTGGTACGGGAAGACCTCCGGCCATTGCTGAGGGCTGATGCAAAGGGCTACCTTACGGGATAGAACCCGCTTAACGGTGTGTGCCGAGAACAGCTATGACCATTTCGTCTTTGTTCTATACGGAGAGAACTACCATGGTAGAACCGGAGTCATGATCCGAACGGACTGATATCGAATCGACGGCCGAAGACGGCGACGCGGACCGGCAGCCACCGTTTCGCAACTGGATCGAGCCCGATCCCAAAGCTGCGTTCCCCGCAGAACCGGATCGATACCGCCTCTATATCTCTCGGGGCTGTCCGTGATCACACCGGACCGTCCTGGTGCGAGCGCTCAAAGGCCTCGAAGACGCGATCTCGATGGACGTCCTCGGTCCCGCACGCGGTGAGGAAGGATGGGCGTTCACGCCGAAGATGGACGACTATACTCCTGATACCGTCAACGGTGCGGACTACCTCCACGAGATCTACGCGAAGGCCGACCCGGAGTACGACGGCCGCGCGAGCGTGCCCGTGCTCCGGGATGCCGAACGAGAGACGACCGTCAACAACGGATCGCGCGAGATCCTCCGCATGCTCGACACCCCGTTCGACAAGTACGCTACTCGCGAGATCGATCTCTTCCCGGAGGGCTACCGTGCGGAGATCGACCGGGTGATCGACGAAATCTACGAGCCGGTCAATATTGGCGTTGCCCGCGTCGGCTTCGCCGAGACGCAGGCGGCGTACGACGAGGCTGTAGCCGACCTGTTCGACGCACTCGATTACTGGGAGGGCGTGCTCGCCGAACAGCGCTACCTCGCCGGTGACGAACTGAGCGAAGCTGACCTGTGTATGTTCCTCACGCTCGTCCGCTTCGATGTCGCGTACAACGTCCACTTTCGGTGCAGTATCCGCCGGATCGTCGATTACCCGAACCTCTGGAACTACCTGAAGGAACTCTACGGGCTGTCGGGCGTCGCCGAGACGGTCAACGTCGATCACATCAAGCACCTCTATCACCAGCCCGTGCCGACCGGCATCGTCGCGAGCGGTCCCGACATCGACTTCACCGAGTCACACGACCGTGACCGCCTCACGGGGACGCCGCCGGCGGGAGCCAGTGAATGAGGGGGAACCACGCCTCGCTCCGAGAGCAGTTAGGCAATTACCGCGAGTCCGGTCCGGATAGCAGGAGCGCCAGCAACCAGCTCTACTTCGAAGGTAGCTCCAGCTGATGAGTCGAACGAATTCGACCTCGACGACGGTGAAAGCAACGCTGCTGCTCGCAAGCACGCTGACCGTGATGTCCGGTGCGACGATCTCGCCGGCACTCCCGGCGATTCAGGCCCACTTCACGGGGACGGAAAACGCCGCACTGCTCGTTCGACTCGTGCTCACGATGCCGGCGCTGTTCATCGCCCTGACCGCGCCGCTGGCAGGAGGCATCGCGGATCGAGCCGGATGTAAACCCCTCTTAGTCGGGTCAACGGTGCTGTACGCCATCGCAGGTGGGTCGGGGTTCGTCCTCGATTCGTTGCTCGCGATCATCGTCGGTCGCGCCGCCCTCGGCGTCGCGGTCGGGGGGATCACCGTCGGGGCGACGGCACTGATCACCGACTATTACGTCGGCGAGCAGCGTGACAGCGTGCTCGGCCTCCAGGGATCGTTCAGCCAGTTCGGCGGTGTTCTGTTCTTACCGTTGGGTGGCGTGCTCGCCGACGTCGGCTAGCGGATGCCGCTTCTGATCTACCTCACCTCGCTACTGCTGCTGCCGACGATGTTGCTGTCACTGTACGAGCCGGAGGGGACCGCGACCGATTCAACGAGCGACGCGCCGATGGACCTCGACTCGCTTCGATCGACGATCGAGGAGCTACCGTGGCGCTCGCTCGCGCCGGTGTACGCCATCGCGCTGTTCGTGATGATCGTCTTCTACATGATCCCGGTCCAGATCCCGTTTTATTTGGAGAACCTGACCGGCGCGACGGCGACGCTCATCGGGATCGCTCCCTGGCACGCCGATCGAAACTACTGACCGACGTTTTCCGACCTCCTCAGCCGTCAGCGTCGTCGCCCGCGCTGTCGTTATCCGTCCCGTCGTCGCCCGCCCCGTCCTCGCTTAAGATTCCTCGTTCGGTCATCGCCATCGGGTCGAGCACCTCGTTCGCCTCCTCCTTCGTGAGATAGCCCTCGCTAACGGCGACCTCCCGGACGGTTTTCCCGTCTTCGAGCGCCTTTTTCGCGACCGTCGATGCCTCGTCGTAGCCGATCGCCGGGTTGAGTGCCGTTGCGAGCGCCATGGAGCGTTCGACCTGACTCTCACAGGTCTCGCGGTTCACCTCCAGGTTTCGAACGAACTTCTCGGCGAAGGTCTCGGCGGCGTTCGTCAGCAACGCCGCGGACTGGAGGAAGTTATGCGCGAGTACTGGTTTATAGAGGTTGAGGTCGAGCTGGCCTTCGGCCGCGCCGTAAGAGATCGTCGCGTCGTTGCCGATCACCTGTTTGTGGACCTGGTTCACGGATTCGGCGACGACCGGGTTCACCTTGCCCGGCATGATCGAACTGCCCGGCTGGTTCTCCGGCTGAGCGAGCTCGCCGAGACCGTTTCTGGGGCCGGAGGCGAGGAGTCTGAGGTCGTTCGCGATCTTGTTGAGCGACCCAGCGACGGTTTTGAGAGAGGCGTGGGCCTGGCCCATCGCGTCGTGGGCGGCCTGGGCTTCGAAGTGGTTCGTCGCCTCCTCGAAGGGCACGCCCGTCTTCTGTGAGACGTACTCGGCGGCGAGTTCGGGGAAGTCGGGGTGGGTGTTGAGCCCCGTGCCGACCGCCGTCCCGCCGAGCGCGAGTTCGGCGAGTTCGTTCGACGCGCGACTCGCGCGGGTGATGCCGGTCTCGACCTGTATGCGATAGCCCGAGAACTCCTGGCCGAGCGTCACGGGCGTGGCGTCCTGGAGGTGGGTACGGCCGGTCTTGACGACGTCGGCGAACTCGACTTCCTTTGCCTCCAAGGCATCGGCGAGGGTCTCTAAGGCGGGGATGAGGTCGCGCTGGATCGCTTCGCCGCACGCGACGTGCATCGCCGTCGGGATCACGTCGTTCGAAGACTGGCCGAAGTTGACGTGATCGTTCGGGTGGACTTCCTTCGAGCCAGCCTCCGCGCCCACGATCTCCGAGGCGCGATTGGCGATCACCTCGTTCGCGTTCATATTCGAAGAGGTACCCGAACCGGTCTGGAAGACGTCGACGGGGAACTGGGCGTCGTGTTCGCCGGCGATTACCTCGTCGGCGGCTTCGACGATGGCTTCTGCGGTGGTCTCGTCGACGAGTTCTAAGTCGCGGTTCGCGAGCGCGGCGGCCTCCTTGACGATACCGAGAGCGCGCACGAAGTGCCGATCGAACGTGATCCCGCTGATCGGGAAGTTCGCCAGTGCGCGCTGGGTCTGTGCGCCCCAGTAGACCTCCCCGGGCACTTCGACCTCGCCCAGGCTGTCGGTTTCGATACGAACGTCCTCGCTTCGCTCGTCGCTTTCGTCGCTCATACCCCTCCTCGCCGGGGCCCGGTCTAAAACCTACTGCCGGGGCTCCGACGGCAGTTGGTTGCTGGGCGGGAGAGGGTCCAACCATGATCGGATCGGCGACCGCTCGGTCGGCGGATATCCCGATTTCCGGCCCGTACCAATGGAGTTCTTCGTTCTCGACGGGGACGTTTATACTTGGTTCACGGCAATATGTAAGTAAGAACTCCACAATGGGCCGCGAACACGCTCGAATCCTCCAGCAAGCGCGGGAAAGCGATACGACTGCACAGGAGGCCTGGGAACGGATTCGTAGCCTCAACGAGGTAGTTAACTGGAGAATCGAACGCTTGCTTCCAGAGGTGGCCGATCAGTCGGACGGCCGGGACGACCCTGAAGACCAGCAGACGTCGGCGACCGAACCCAGGTAGCATATCGTATCGTGAGCGCAGACGCCACGAACGTGGTCGACGTGTTCGACAGCAATGTGTGGGTCCTCGCGCTCACGGAATCCTCAACGAAGGCTGGGATTCTTCTCGAAGAAATCCTCGAAGACGAACGTACAGTCGCCGTCTCGCCGTACGTCTTCGTCGAGGTGCTCGGCGCGTTCGCCCGCGAACTGAACTCACGGGAGCAAGTCGACGGTTATCAGACGGCCTTTGCTACGATCGTCGCCGATTCATCGTCCATCGAGGGGCCGGCCCAGGACGACATCGAGCGGACGGACCTCGATGCGGTACGCGATAGTGGCGAAGCAACGTTCATACCACGAATCCTCTCGATCCAGGCCAAAGACGTTCCGATCGTCCTCTCGGCCTGGAGCTATTACGACCGAGATCCGACGATATTCACTGCCGACCGTTCGTTCGCAACGTTGGACCCCGAGCGATACGGTCTCGAAAGGATGTCGGTCGAACACGTCGATCCGAGTACGCGACGGACCGAAAACGTCCGTGAGGTGCCGGTCCCTCAGACCAAGCGCGGACGCTCGCCTCTGAGCGCGGCCATCGCGAGCCGGGCGTTCGTCACCGGGTGATAGCCCGGTTCGACCCGCGGGCCATCGTTTGCCGGCGCGATGCGCTCGCCCTCGCGCGTTACCTTCTCGTACCAGGTGCCGTATCTCGGCTCGATCAGGTGCGTGCGGGCGTACTCCCAGAAGCGGTCGTAGTAATCGAGGGAGGCTCCGTCCTCACGGCCGAGCAGTGCCGCCGCGCCGATCCCCTCCGCGACCGCCCAGCCGTACTTCTCGGGGACGATCGGCGTGCCGTCGGCCTCGACGGTGTAGAAAAACCCACCGTAGTCGTCGTCCCAGCCGATCTCGACGGCGGCCTCGAAAAGGCCGCGGGCGCGTTCGGCGAGCCAGTTCTCCTCGCGGCGGTCGGCGAGCAGGCACAGGAGTTTCGCCCACTCGACGGCGTGACCGGGCTGAAAGCCCGGCGGCCGGAACTGGTGGCGCGGTTCGTCGCGGTTGTACCCGAAATCGAGTTCCCATTCCGCGGTGTAGTGTTCGGGAACTAATCCCGAATCGGTCGGCGGGTCACGAACGAGCGCGTCGGCGACTGCATAGGCGCGATCGAGGTGGTCGGCGTCGCCGGTGGCGTCGAAAGCGGCGAGGTGGGCCTCGCAGGCGTGCATATTCGCGTTCTGACCGCGATACTCGGCGAAGCACCAGTCGGCGTCGGCCTCGGCGCGATACAGGCCGTAGTCGGGCTCGAAGAAGCGTTCGTCGAGGACGCGACTCGCCTGCTCTAAGCGGTCGGCCGCGCCGGGCAGGTCGAGTTCTGTCGCGGCAGCACACGCGAGCACCGCGAAGGCGTGGCCGTAACAGTACCGCGTGGCGTCCGCGGTGTCGGCACCCTCCAGAGTCCAGTCGAACCCCTCGCGGTCGGCGTCCCAAAACGCGTCGAACAGGAAGGCAAGCCCGTGGGCCGCCGCCGACCGACACCAGTCGGGCCCGCCGATCCGCGCGCCGACACAGAAGGTATAGATCATTCGGCAGGTGCCGACGAGGTGTTTGTGCCGATCGTCGTAGACGTGTCCATCACACGCGTCGCGGTTGAGCCGGTAGCCGCCGAAACGGTGATCGAGACAGTCGGGGTAGTGGAACCACAGGACCGAGCGGATCCCCTGGCGCAGCACCCAGGGGTCGCAGAAGATCGTGGACACGGTGTCGTCACCTCGGCGGTCGGGGACTAAGTTCGTTCGGCGGCCAGTAGGACAGTGTTAGCTCACGCGATTGCCCGCCGAACAACTGCTAGGGATGGGACTGAAAGGGGCCGGGCGCGTGGCGGCTTCGCCGTGGTTCGAAAGACGCCGGCGGCGTCTTTCGGTCAGTACGGGACCTCCGATCCCGCTCGCAGTCAGAACGCGAAGCGTTCTGACCACATTCACGAGAACTCCGTTCTCGTGGGTAAATGGGAACTCGGAGAGTTCCCATCACATCACAAAAGACGCGAAGCGTCTTTTGAACGACAGTGAGACCCCCGAGTCGAGCGTTCGGGGGCTTTCAAACCATTTCGTACTCCTCTCCTATTTACTATTACCGAAGTCAATACCGCCGCTAATGGGATGCCCGATCTCACCACTCGGCGACGCTGCCGTCGTCGTGTCGCCAGACCGGGTTCCGCCAGCCGGTCGCGCTGGCCGCTTGCTCTCTGACGTGTTCCTCGTCGATCTCAATGCCGAGTCCGGGCCCGTCCGGCGCATCGACGTAGCCGTCCTCGTAGCCGAACGCGGTCGGATCGGCGAGATAATCGAGGACATCGCTGTCGGTGTTGTAGTGAATGTCGAGGCTCTGTTCTTGAATGAGGGCATTCGGCGCACAACAATCGACCTGTAAACTCGACGCGAGCGCGATCGGCCCTAACGGACAGTGCGGCGCGAGCGCGACGTCGTGGGCTTCGGCCATCGCCGCGATCTTTTTCACCTCGCTGATCCCGCCGGCGTGTGAGAGGTCCGGCTGGACGATACCGACGCTGCCGTCCGCGAGGATTCGTTTGAAATCCCACCGGCTGAATAGCCGCTCGCCGGTCGCGATCGGGATCGAACTGTGAGCGGCGATAGCGGGGAGGGCCTCCGTGTGTTCGGGGAGCACGGGCTCTTCGACGAACATCGGTTCGTGCGGTTCGAGCGCAGCGACGAGGCGTTTAGCCATCGACTTCGAGGCCCGCCCGTGGAAGTCGACGCCGATATCGATCTCGGGGCCAATGGCCTCGCGCACCTCGGCCAACCGTTCAGCCGCCGCGTGTACCGACCGAGGGGTGTCGATCCGGCGCAGTTCGGACGTCGCGTTCATCTTCAAGGCGGTGAACCCCTCGTTCACTTTCGCCGCGGCGGCCTCGCCGACGTCGGCCGGCCGGTCGCCGCCGATCCACTGATACACCCGGACGCGATCGCGGGCCCGACCGCCCAAGAGGTCGTACACCGGCGCGCCGAGGCGTTTACCCTTGATGTCCCATAGCGCCTGGTCGATGCCCGCGATCGCGCTCATCAACACCGGGCCGCCGCGGTAGAAGCCGCCGCGATACATCGTCTGCCAGTGGTCCTCGATGCGCGAGGGGTCGGCTCCGACGAGGTAGTTATCGAGCAGTTCCGAGACGGCCGTCCGAACCGTCGCCGCTCTGCCCTCAACGATCGGCTCGCCCCAGCCAACGAGGCCGTCTCTCGTCTCCAAGCGCAGGAACAGCCACCGCGGCGGCACTTCGAACAGCTCGTAGTCGGCGATTGCGCTCATGTATCCCGCTACTAACGCCGTCCGGCGACAACAAGACTGCGGTGGCCCGGAACCGGAACCGAAGCGATCGGCGACCGATCGGCTGACGACGGAGAGCGGGTCACAATGGATAGACAAGCGAGCGACACGTTCGTCGCGACGGTGTCGGGTCTGTGCCGGATCGAATCGGGCGAGACCCTGCGAAACAGGGAAGTCGACGACGAGGAGACCGTCGAGCCGACGGTGTGAGTTACGTGGGCGACCCGAACGTTTCGCTGGACGGTCGTCGTCTCGACCCGGCAGTGGCGTCCCTGGCCTTTATCGCGCCGTCGTCTGAATTCGCGAGCATGGCACCGACAATCACCCGGATCGAGACCACCGAGTTCGCCTATCCTTTGGAGGACGTCGGGACCGACGAGAACGGCTTCAACCTCGTCTACGACCCCGGGAAGACCACGACTCGAAAGCTCTTTGCGATCCGCATCGAGACTGACGCGGGCGTTACCGGCGAGTACGTCGGAGGCAACTCCCCCGCGTTCGCTCAGATCAATATCATCGCGAAGTACCTGCTCGGCAAGAATCCCCTCCACCGGGAGCGGCATTGGTCGGAGGTCAAACGCGCGCTTCGCAAGTACGACCGAATGGGAATGGGCCCGATCGACATCGCGCTGTGGGATCTCGCTGGGAAGTACTACGATGCGCCGATCCACGAACTCTTAGGGACCTACCGCGAGCGGATCCCGGCCTATGCCTCGACGTATCACGCTGACGAGAGCGGTGGGCTCGATTCGCCCGCGGCCTTCGCCGACTTCGCAGCGGAATGTCGCGATATGGGGTATCCGGGCTTCAAGATCCACGGCTGGGGCGGCAGCGACGTCGCCCGGGACGTCTCCCGCGAGGTCGAAACGATTCACGCCGTCGGCGAGCGCGTCGGCGACGAGATGGACCTGATGTGCGATCCGGCCTGCGAACTCGAAACCTTCGGCGACGCGCTGACCGTGGGCAGAGCGTGTGACGAACAGGACTTCTTCTGGTACGAGGACCCCTATCGCGACGGCGGGATTTCCCAGCACGGCCACCGGAAGCTCCGCCAGTCGTTACAGACCCCGCTACTCCAGACCGAACACGTCCGTGGGTTGGAGCCACACACCGACTTCGTCGCGAGCGAGGCGACGGACTTCGTCCGGGCCGATCCCGAGTACGACGCGGGGATCACCGGCGCGATGAAGGTCGCCCGGATGGCCGAAGGCTTCGGTCTCGATTGTGAGTTTCATGCCCCCGGCCCGGCACAGCGCCAGTGTATCGCCGCAACGCGCAATGCGAACTACTATGAACTCGCCTTAGTGCATCCCGACTGTTCGAACACCCCACCGCCGGTCTACGAGGGCGAGTACACCGACGGGGTAGAGAACGCGATCGACGGCGACGGGACCGTCCCCGTTCCCGACGGCCCCGGATTGGGTGTTACGTACGACTGGGAGTACATCGAGGACGAGGCGACCGGAAGCGTTCACACCTACGAGTAAGCGGCGTCCGCTGCGGATGACTGACAACGCGTCGGGCACCGGGAGGCGGTCGTGTTTAGTTAGTTGCCTTCGGGAAAAGAGCCGCCGAGACGGCTCAGGAAGCCCCCGAGCGGTCGGCTTCTGCTCACGGGCCGGAGGCCCGTTCGCATGATCCGCGGGACTCTTCGAGTCCCGCGTGGTTCGGGAGAACGGAGTTCTCCCGTCATCACTTACATCGCCGGGGTTCGCCGACCTACGGGAGAGCTTCGCTCTCCCGAGCTCACGGGCGCTTCGCGCCCGTGACCGCCCAGCCCCTTCCAGTCCCACCCGAGCAGATCTCTAGTCGGTCTTCATCGCTCAACTAAACACGGCCCCAGGAGGCGGGAGGGGGTGTTTCGAGAGGCCGAGAGCACGGTAGGACTAAGTATCGCATCAACACGGCTATCGGTATGGCGTGGTACGCGGCGAGCGCTATCGACGACGCGTTGGAAACCACGAGGGCTTTTCTGTTCCCCTTCGGCGGGTGGCGGTGGCTGAAACTCGCGGTCGTGGTCTTCTTCCTTGGTGGGGCCGGGAGCGGCGGCGGGAGTTTCAACCTCCCGAGCGGGACGGGAAAACGTCGACGTGCCGTCGGGCGGCGGCCAGGGCACGGGAACAGGCGGCGGCGCGGCCACCCCGGGATCGAGCGACATCGCCGTTCCCGAGGGCGGGATACTCGGCGGGTTGAGCGATGTCGAACTGGCGGGCATCCTCGCCGTCATTGGAGTTATCCTGTTGCTCGTCCTCGCGTTCGCGGTCTGTGGCGCGGTGATGGAATTCGTCCTACTCGATGCCTTGCGGACGGACGAGATTCACCTCCGGCGCTACTTCCGAACTCGGTTCGGCAAGGGCGTTCGCCTGCTCGTCTTCCGGTTCGTCGTCTGGCTGTTCGTCGCAAGCGTCGTCGGGGCGCTCGCCCTCGCGTGGTTCGTGCTGGCCGGCGCCGGCTCCGGTACGGGTGGGGCCGGCGGAATCGGGTCGGTACTCGGATCGCTCGCTATCGGCGTTCCCCTGATCGCCGCCGTCGTCGCGCTCGGCGCGGTCGTAACCGGGCTCACGACGGCCTTCGTCGCGCCGGTCATGATCGTCGAGGACAGGGGCGTGCTCGCCGGCTGGCGGCGGTTCTGGCCCGTCCTGCGTTCGGAGTGGAAACAGTACGGGCTCTACCTCGTGCTCCGATTGATCCTCGCGATCGCCGTCGGAATCGCTACGCTGCTCGCCACGGCCGTTACGGTCGTCGTGTTGCTGATCGCCTTCGGGCTCATTGGGGCGATCGTCGCCTTCGCGCTGGGCGGGCTGGAGGCGCTCATTTCGAACACGCTCGGGCTCGCGGTCGTCGCGGTGCTCGGAGTGCTGTTCGTCGTCTGTGCCGTCGCGGCGGTGCTCGCGATTCGGGTCCCGGTGGTCACATATTTCAAGTGCTACGCGCTCTCGGTGCTCGGGAACACCGAGTCAGCCTTCGATCTGCTGTCGGGGCTGCGAAACGGCGGCGACGGCAGCACCGGAACCGACCCGACGCCAGCGGGCGACTGAAGCGGACACGGCGGTTCCGGTGGTTCGACGCGACCGGGCACGACCGGGTGCGATCGGGCACGACTGAGTCCGATCGGACACAACCGGGGCCACGTCCGCGAACCGAGCGGCCGGCGGGCGACAGTTCCAAACGACTCGCGGCGATGGCGTCGGTATGGCTCGGGGCTTTCTCCGGACGATCGGGCGCGACGTGCTCTTTACCCACTGGCCGGTCGATCCCGACGCTCTCCACCCGCTGGTTCCCGACGGGCTCGCGGTCGACACGTTCGACGGCCGCGGATGGGTTTCGGCGCTCGCGATCCGGGACGTCCGTACGGGCGTCCGCGGACTCGGTGCCGTCGCCGAGCGATCCGGGCCGCAACTGACTCTCCGAACGTACGTCGAACGCGGCGACGACGCGGGCGTGTATTTCCTCGGGATCGACGCCGGCGACCGTCTCAGGGCGGCGCTCGGCCGCCGGGCACTCAGCTTGCCGATCTCGGCGGCGCGGATCGAAACCGACCGCCGCCGCGGCGTCTTCCGGTTTCGTAGCCGACGACCTGGGATCGCCCGCCGCGCGGCGCGCTTCGACGCGCGGTACCGACCGACGGGCGAGGCCGTTCGCCCACAACCGGGGTCGATCGAGGCGTTCCTGATCGAACGCTCGCGCTTTTTTACCGCGGAAACCGACAGCCGATCCGACGAATCCGATCGATCCGGCCGGCGAAACCACCATTCGAGATCGGTATCGGGCGTCGGGGAGATCGCCCGATCGCCCTGGCTAATCCGGGAGGCGAGCGCGAACGTCGAGACCGAGGGTCTCCTCGCGGCGGTCGGCCTCGACGCGCCGAGCAGTACACCCCTCCATCACTACAGCGAGGGGTTCCTGATCGATACCGGACGACCACGGGCGCTCGAACGAGACGGTCGGTGATCGGTCGGAAGCTGTGGCAACCGGTTGTTCGACTATCGTAGTTCGGTGTACGATCGGTCGGGCAGGTTGCCCTCGTCGAACGCGATCGGTTCGTACTCGCCGATCGTGACGTCCGGCCGATCGGCGAGTTCCTCGCCGACGGGTTCGCTCACGACGAACTCGCCGAGGTCGAGCGTGTTCTCGATTCGTGCGATCCGCATCTCCCCCGGGTCTCGGGTCCCCGTCGTCGAATAGGCCAGGAGGAAGGCGGTGGCGTCGGTCGGCACCGTCACGGGGAGGCGGGCCCGAGCGGGTTCGCCGCCGGTAATCGCGTTCAGGTAAGTGCCGGCGAGCGAAAGGGCCTCGACGGCCTCGCGGTGGGCGAAGTCCGCGAGGCCGATCCCGATACCGTTGCCGTGTGAGCCCTCGGTGAGCGAGCGGACGTGGACCCGGGTGAAATCCGGCGTTTGAGGTTCGGGCTGGCCGTACATCAGCAGTCGGCCGAGCACGTTCGTGTCCATGCCGGTCCCCGAGATGTCCTTTCCCTGCTCGTCGACGACGAGGAGATCGAGGTCGTCGGTCGGCAGCGTGGGAAGCAGGGCCCTCGATCGGTCGAGGAGGTCGGGTTCCCGATCGACGATCTCGCCGACCGGCACGCCCTCGATCGAGGCGGCGCGGTCGTTTGCGTTCTCGATGATCGCGATGCCCCCTAATATAGGTGTAGCCTCGAAAAGGACCTCGGCGCGTTCGGGAAAGGCGTTCTCGTGACCCCTCGCGATCGCGGCATTGTGTGCGACCTCCGCGCCGCGCTGCTTGCCCAGACCGATCACGGCCATCTTACACAGGCCGCTTTCGATCGGGCCCGAGAAATCGGTATGGGCCTTTACCCGATTCACGATCAAGATCCCATCGGCGGCGAGCGCGTCGCGTGCAGCGTAGATCGGCCGGCCGTCCGCGTCCTCGCCGACTGCCTCGACGGCCATCGACGAGCGGATCTCACAGCCGATCGACCCCTCGGTGACGCCGAGCGAGGCGAGGGTTTCGAGTTGCCCTCCCGCGGTACCCCCACCGTGACTACCCATTGCAGGGAAGAGGAATGGCTCGAATCCGCGGTCGTTCAGTTCCGAAACGGCCGCGCGGAGTACGGCGGGTTTGTCCTCGATGCCGCGGCTACCGGCAGTGATGGCGATCTCCGCGCCGGGGTTGAGCCCGCCGAAGTCGATCGCGTCGAGTGCGTCGACGGTCGCTCCGTCGAGATCGTCGACCTGTGAGTGGTCGCGCTCGTGGCGAACGGGTGCGACGCGCGGGAACTCCTCGATCGAGACGTCGTTGACGGCTTCTAAGGCCTCGCGATCGGGTACGGTGAGCATGGTAGTCAGTGTGTGGCGGAGCGTTATCTACCTGCGGGTCTCCGAGCCGGCAGCGACCGCCTCGGCGGTTCCTCCGAAGGAAGCCGGGGGACGCCGGATGGTTCCGGAACGCCCTCTTCTCTTCCCTTCTTTCTGTTTCCGTGGACGCTCGGCCCTCTCCGATCCTGCCCGGAGCAGCGTTCAGACGTCATTGTTGCTCGACCACGGACGCTCGTCGACAGTTCGGTCGCGAGGCTACATCGTGTACTCGATCACGAGCGGCCTCTCAGTAGTCCCGTCGCCCGATCGAGAACGCTCGACGCGTGACTCCCGTCCCGTTCGAGCGACTGCTCGCTCGCCGTCGACACGGAGTCGGGATCAGGATCGAGATCGAGAAGGTCCGCGCTCGCCGTCCAGAGCTTTCGCGCCACGTATGGATCGTACGACACGGGCGCGGATAACACCGGGTCCCGGTTCTCGAAGTACAGCCCCGAGACGTACTTCACCTCGGGGTCGCTCGCCAGATAGATCGGCGTTCGTGCGCCCTCCTCGATCGTGTTGACCGGCCCGGGAAGCGCCCGGAGGAGGGGATCGGGTAGGCGGCCGAGCGCGCCCGTCACGAGCCGAAAGCGCCGGGAGGCCTCGCGGTTGAGGCGGGTTCCCGGGACGAACCCTGGGCTGAAAACGTTCGCCGTGATCGACGCCGGATCGAGCCGCCGGGAGAGTTCGTACGTAAAGTACACGTTCGCCAGCTTCGAGCGACCGTAGGCCTCGATTCCCTCGTAGTCCGAGTCGGCTCCGCTTTCCGCGCCGAGGTCCTCGGGATCGATCGACGCCCGGCGATGGAGGCCCGAGGACGTCGTGACGATCCGGGCGTGCTCGCTCGCGTCGAGCAGCCCGAGGAGGCGGTGGGTGAGCAAGAAGGGCGCGAGGTGGTTGATTTCGAGCGTGCGTTCGATGCCGGCGTTAGTTTCCTCGTAGGTTTCGAACGCGCCGCCGGCGTTGTGCATCAAGACGTCGAGGCGATCGAACCGGGCGGCAATCGCGCTTACGAGTTCCTCGATCGCCGTCCGGTCGGCGAAATCCGCGAGCGCTAACGCAGCCGAGCCGTCGGTCTTGCGTTCGATTCGATCGACGACCGCGGTGCCCCTCTCGCGGTCGCGGCCGTGGACCAGGACGGTCGCACCTCGGCGGGCGAGTCCGAACGCGGTCTCCCGGCCGATGCCGTCGGTCGAACCGGTCACGAGCGCGATCGGGGCGTTCGAGTCGGTTGCATCCGTGGAGTCCATCGAATCGGTCGAGTTCGTCGGGTCTGCCGAGTCCAGCGAATCGGTCGCTCCCGTCGTGGGTTCGGTCACGTAACCCCCTTCGAGCGCGAGCGGTTTAGCCCTCCGCGTGGCACCCTCCGGGTCCGGCCGACGACAGTCAGCGGTGGTCGGCGACGATCGGCGACGATCGGTGATGTTGATCGGCGACGCTCCGAGGTCGAGGACAGGGGGAGCGGCCGAGGGGCAAGTAGAGGGGGCCGAAGCGTCGCGCCTGCCGGGGACGCGCGGTTTTTTGCCCGTCGGCGTCGACCCCGTGGTATGAGCGACTCTCGCGAGCGGCGAACCGACGGCGGCGGATACGGGCTCCCGGTCGGCGAGGACTACCCGCGTCCGCTGGACGAGGCGAGTTGGTGGCCCGTCGTCGCCGGTGGCGGCGCGGCGATCCTATACGTCGGGATCGGCCTGTTTCTCGTCGGGCGCGGACCGAACGCGATCGTTCCAGCCTTTCTGGGGCCGATCGTGGCCGTCGTCGGCGTCGGCGGGTTGCTTACCGGGGCCTTTGGCTGGCTCTATCACGGCTTCATCGCCGACTACTGGACCCGGGAGACCCACGAGGAGAGTTCGCGGTCGATGGAGTTCGCAATGATCCTCTTTCTGGTCTCCGATATCGCCACGTTCAGCGCCGGGTTCGTCTACTACGCGTTCATCAGGGCCGGCGCGTGGCCGCCCACGGAACTCCCCGAGCTGTTGAGCTGGGTACTCCCGATCAACACTGTCCTCTTGGGCGTGAGTTCGATTACGCTCCACGTCGCCCACGTCGGCCTCGCGAACGGCGATCGCGAGCGCTTCTCGCGGTGGCTCGGCGCGACGGTGCTTTTAGGCACCCTCTTCGTCGCCGGGCAGGCTTACGAGTACTACGAGTTGATCGCGAAGGAGGGCTTTTCGTTTACGAGCGGGATCTTCGGCAGCGCGTTTTACGGACTGACCGGTCTGCACGGCCTGCACGTCGCCTTCGGCGTGTTGCTTTTGGGACTCGTTTTCCTGCGGGGGCGGGCGGGCCAGTACGCCTCCGAGCGCGACACGTCGGTCGTAACGGTCTCGATGTACTGGCACCTCGTCGACGGCGTGTGGTTCGTCATCGTGATCTCGTTGTATCTGAGCGCGACGATCGCGTGAAGCGAACGGCAAACACACGACGTCGATGACTGACATCGAGCGGATCGCGGGGTTCGGCGATCGTATCGTATGGAAGGAAACCCCACGTTGCCGTCGCCGGTCGTTCCGAGGTCGCGAGCGGCGTCGAGGACCTGTCTCATTTCGTCAAACCACGTACCGATCACGCGCCCCTCGCCGGCGAGCACCGGGTTGCCGTCGTCCTCGATCCAGCGCAGGAGCGTGCTCGTATGGACGTACACCGTCGCGTCCAAAGCACATGGCAGCCTGAAGCGTCTCGCATTCGCACGTGTGGCGAAGCACCTCGTCGCCGACGCCGCCACGGGGAGCCCGCGCCTCGTTCAGCCGTCGTGTGGGCCGGCCGCCAGATCGCCCTCGTAGACCACGCCGCGCTCGCCGTTGATCGTGACGGTCGAGCCATCCGCGACGTCGTCGGGCAGGGAGACGTCGCCGATGAGCGGCCGGTCGAGTTCCCGGGCCACCATCGCCGCATAGCCGGTCATCCCGGCGTGAGCGTCGATTATCCCCGCGATCTTCGTCGTATCGCCGACGAACTCCTCGTCGAACCCGTGGGCCAGGGCAACGATCGCCCCGTCGGGAACGGCGGCGAGATCGCCGTCCGCGAGGCGGTGGATCGGGCCGGTTGCCCAGCCGGCGACGACCGACCGGCCGCTCGCGAGGCGCTCGGCGGCGACGTGGATCTTGAGCATATTGGTCGTGTTCGCGCGTTCGAGTTCGGTCATCAACCCGGCGAGCACCACGACGGTATCGCCGCTCGCGACGACGCCGGCCCCGACGGCGGCCTGCACCGCGTTTCGGATCACCGTATCGGTCCCCTCGCCCGGCCCGGTGAAGGGGGCGTGACGCGGGATCGTCCCCCACGAGAGGCCGAGCCGGCGGCGCACGCGTTCGTCGGGCGTCGTCGCCACCACGGGGACGTCCGGGCGGTACTTCGCCGACTTGAGCGCCGTATAGCCCGACTCGGTCGCCGCAACGACCGCACTCGCCCCCAGGTCCCGCGCGAGGTAGCGCGCCGACCGGGCGAGGACGTCCGTCCGGGAATCGCCCGAGTCGGGAACCCGGTCCTCGCGCAACGCGGCGTACTCGCCGCTCGCTTCGGCCTCGCTGATGATCGCTTCCATCGTCTCGACGACTCGAACGGGGTGGGAGCCGATCGCAGTCTCGCCCGAGAGCATCACCGCGTCGGTCCCATCTAAGACGGCGTTCGCGACGTCCGAGGCCTCTGCGCGGGTCGGCCGGCGTTCGGTCGTCATCGAATCGAGCATCTCGGTCGCCGTGATCACCGGCGTCCCCTCTTCGCGACAGGTGGTGATGATCCGCTTTTGGATCATCGGCACCTCCTGCATCGGACACTCGACGCCGAGATCGCCCCGAGCGACCATCACGCCGTACGCCGCTTCTGCGATCTCCTCGAGGGAACCTACGGCTTCGGCACGCTCGATCTTCGCGATTATCGGGACGTCCATACCGAGGTCTTCGAGAACGGCCCCGACGGCGTAGACGTCCTCGGCGGAGCCGACGAAACTCGCCGCCACGAAGTCGATCTCGCGGTCGGCGGCCATCTCTAACTCGCGGCGATCCCGGTCGGTCACCGGATCGAGGTCGAGATCGATCCCCGGGACGTTCACGCCCTTTCGGCTGCCCAGTTCGCCGCCGGAGTCGACGCGTGCGCGCACCGTCCGGCCGTCGCTTTCGAGGACTTCGGTTTCGATCCGGCCGTCGTCGAGCAACACCCGATCGCCTGGCTGTGCCCCGCCGATCGACACCGACAGGCCCACCTCCTCGCCGCTCGCCGCGTCGCCGACGACGAATCTGAGTTCCGATCCCGCCTCGACCTGCACCGGCTCGTCGATTTCGGCGGTGCGGACCTCCGGGCCGGGCAGGTCCAGCATCGACGCCAACGGCGCGTCCTGTGCCGCGTCGACCGCTTTGATCCGCTCGATGACCGCCGCTCGGTCCTCGGGCGTTCCATGAGAGGCGTTGAGCCGCCCGACTGCCATGCCGGCCGCCGCAAGCGCTGCGATCGTCTCCCGATCGGACGAGGCCGGCCCTAACGTGCAGACGATCTTCGCGTTGTGTCGTCTCGCCATAGTAGTGCTCGTCATCTCGTCGCACGGCGACAAAAGCGTTCGCGCGTACTACTCTAATCCGAGTTCCGATTTCGGTCCGGAATCCGACTTCCGTGCTCCGGTTTCGGTGCTCCGATTTCGAGCGTCGGCTTCAGGCTACGAACCGGCTTAGAGAACGATGCTCTTCTTGCGGAGGAAGCGCTCGATGCTGTAGCCGATCCCCTCACGGCCGATTCCCGAGTCCTTGTTCCCGCCGAAGGGGACATCGCCGAGGCCGTGCGACGGCGCGCCGTTGATCACGACCGCGCCGGCTTCGATCCGTTCGGCCACGCTCATTGCACGGTCGTGATCGGCCGTGAAGACCGACCCGTCGAGCGCGAGATCGCTCTCGTTCGCGAGGGAAACGGCGTCCTCCGCACCCGAGACCGTCGTCACCGCCACGACCGGCCCGAACTGCTCCTCGTGGACGATGCGCGCGTCCCGGGGGACGTTCGCGAGCAGCGTCGGCTCGATGACTTGGCCGTCGCGCTCGCCGCCGCGGACGAGATCCGCGCCGCGCTCGACCGCGTCGTCGATCAGCTCCTCGACCCAGTCGGCCTGATCCGCGGAGATGAGCGGGCCGAGCGCGGTGTCCTCGTCGAACAGGTCGCCGACCGGCCAGTCGTCCATCTCGCCCTCGATCCGCTCGACGAGGTCGTCGTGAATCCCCTCGTGGGCGAGCACGCGACTTACCGCCGAACACCGCTGGCCGGCGTACTTCAGCGAACCCTTGGCACACGCCGACGCGGCGTCGTCTAAGTCGGCGTCGGGAAAGACCACTGCGGGAGCGTTCCCGCCGAGTTCCATGAGCAGGTTCACCATTCCGCTCTCGCGGGCGACGTGTTTGCCCGCCCCCGACGATCCGGTCATCACGATCGCGTCTACGAGATCGGAGCCCGACAGCAGGTCGCCGATCTCGCTCCCGTGGCCCGGCACGAAATTGAACGCGCCGTCGGGCACGTCGGTGTCGGCGATGACCTCGGTGAGGATCGACCCGGCCACCGGCGTCGCGCTCGCGGGCTTGAGGATCACGCAGTTGCCCGCGGCGAGCGCCGGCGCGACGTGCAGCGTCGTTGTCATCAACGGGTAGTTGTACGGTGCGATCGAGAGTACAGTACCGACGGGTTCGTCCTTGACGACTGCCTGCCAGTCCTCGTGGCCGCTCGTCGTCCCTTGGAGGTACTCGCCGTCCAGACTGCGGGCCTCGCCGACCGCCCGGCGGAAACGTTCGATCCCGTTGTCGACCTCGCTGCGGGCACTGGAGATCGGCTTACCGGCCTCCCGGACGATCGATTCGGCGATCTCCTCCCTGCGGTCGAGAAGGCCGTCGGCGATGGCTTCGAGCCAGCCCACCCGCTCGGGGATCGTCGTCTCGCGCATCGCGGCCTGCGCGCGCTTCGCGGCGTCGAGCGCCGCCTCCGCCTGGGCTTCGTCGGTCGCGTCGAAGCGCGCGAAGACTGCCCCGTCCCCGGCCGCGAGGTCGCTGACCTCGATCTCCCCCTCGGCGTCGATCCACTCGCCGCCGACGTACGGCCGCCCCTCGTATCGCAGCGATGCTGTGGCCATACCCCGACCTACAAGCGCCACGCACAAGAAGTTTACTCGGATTCAGATAAACACACATGAGAACAAACGACACGGGACGGCAACGAAGGACTGTTGGGGGGTTCCGTTCGTCGCCAGGACGAACCGGTATCGACCTCGTCGCTCCGGGTCGGCGTCCCGGATAGCCGGTTCTCTCCCGATTAAAATAAAGCACAGAGATCGCAGTGTTCAGGAGAACTCATATTTACTCATAGATGGTAGCGAGGGCCATGCCCGCTACCGACCGTCTCTGGGAAGGCGACGTCAACGAAGCCGTCGTCGAGGAGTGAATCGCCGAGACGACGCCGTTCGAGCGCGTCCGCGAGGTGCTGCTCGCCACCACCGATCCACAGTACGCCCGGGAGATCGCAGCCCGCTCGCGGACGAGCGAACCGACCGCCCGGAAGCATCTCCGGGCGCTCGCGGCGACGGGCATTGCCGACACGACCGCGACGGGACGGGGCGAACGATACGAGCGGTCGGGTCGCACGGTCGCTATGCAGCGGATCGGCGACTTGCACGCACGGCTCTCGCGCGAGGAATTGGCCGCGGGCGTCGAGGACCTCCGGGCACGAATTCAGCGGTATCAGCACGAGTACGACGCCACCGATCCGGACGACCTCGTGCTCGGAGCCGAACCGGCCGACGACGTGGACTGGGCGGTCGTCGCGGAGTGGCGCGCCCTCGACGACGACCGCCGCGTGGCCCAGGCCGCCTTGGCGCTTTACGACTTCGCTCCCAACGGGGACGATCGCGACGGGACGAGCGACGACGACACCGATTCCCGTGGAGCGATCGCGCGCGAGGACGACTCCGGAGCGACGGCGTAGCGCCGTCGATGGGAGACGGTCTCGGTGGAACGTTGGCCGACGAACTGACCGGAGACGTCGGCGCTCCTGACGCCGCCGTGATGCGGACGATCCGGGAGTTGTTCGTTCGTGAAGAACCATCAGTCGAGAGCGCGACGTTCGATAGCGCTCTCGCGCACGGAAACTCCGCGTCGAGTTCGCCGACGGGATCGAAGCGGCGACCCGGTGTCGACTGGACGTCACCTGGTACGCCACTGGTGCGTACCGGTTTCACTACACCGACGACGCCGACGTCGACTGGGGGTTCGATCGCCATCCGAACGATCACTCGCCGGAAAAACACTTCCACGCGCCGCCAGCCGCGGAGTCCGAATCCGCGCTTCGATCGTGCATCGAGGTCGAGGAGGCGCGACTCGTCGCCCGAGCGATCCTGAAGCTCCGATGTCGCGCGTACGATACCGGTTCGCTGGCGCGGTTGAACGCCGCACAAAATCCGCCGTAAATAGTTCAGAGCTTCCGATCCCGCCACGGGCACGGGGACCGGACTGCGGTCGCTACGTGTCGGCGACTGCTACGTCGTCCTATTCGTTGCCGAGTACCCCGCCGCGATCGACGTAGATCTCGTAGGCTTCGACGTCTTCGAGGGCGGCGACGCGGCCGCCGACGCTCACCGTTCCCTCGTCCGTCTCGACATCGAGCGCGGCGGACTGCTCGTCCGAAGCGAGCGAGACCCCCACTATCTCCCCGCTCACCGTCAGGCGCTCGCCCGAGAGGATGTCCCGGCCCTCGATCGTCGCGTAGAGGTCGCCCTGTCCCTCCTCGCGTTCGGCGAGGTTTTTGACACATCGGCGGATCGAGGCGTACCGTCGGGGGAAGGCCCCCTCGAAGCCGTTGCGTGCGAGCGTTCGGGCGGTCGTCCAGAGCACCGTATTGAAAAAGCCCGAGACGAGGAAGCCGAGCGCCGAGCGGTTGAACACCACGCCGTAGCGATCGCCGTCCCACGCGATCGCGTCCTGGGTGGCGTACGTCGAGTAGTTGCCGTCGGCGACCGCGAGCACCGGGGTGGTGATCCCCCGGCGGGCCCGTGCGCGGGTCGCGACCGAGAGGTAGTCGAACACATTGGGGTCGGGGGCCTCGGCCGCCGGCGTCACGAGCAATTCGACGGTGACGCCGGCCTCCCGTTGGGCGGCCAGCTTCGATTCGAACCGGTCGAGCAACCCGGGCGTCAGCGAGCAGACGAGTTCGTATTCGGCGGCCTCGATCACGTCCTCGATGTACCGGAGGATGCTCGACCGGGACTTGACGAGCGAGACCGCGCCGGTCTCCCGGGCCGGTTCGGTGTAGCGCGCTTCGAGACCGGAAACGAGCGCCTCCAAGGAGTCATACGCGTCGCCGAACGCTTCTTCCGGATCGATCGCGAGCGCCTGGATCGGCCTCGATTCCTGGAGTTCGACGAGGCCGCGTTCGGCGAGGCTGCGAACCGTATCGTACACCCGCGGCTGGGGGATGTCCGTCCGGTCGGCGATCTCCGATGCCGACAGCTGGCCGTGTCCCAACACCGCGAGGTAGGCGTCGATCTCGTACTCGTTGAGATCGAAGCGCTCGCCGACGCGGGCAAGCGCTGCACGCGGATCGTCGTCGCCGGAACTCATTGGAACCGTTCACGATCGCCCATCGAATGAGTACTTCGATCCGAGTTCATTCCCGCTGTGCCGGTCGCGCGAAGGCCGGTGGCTAAGGAGTCGGACCCCGAACGCTCGGTATGACATGGGAGGCACACCTCGCACGTCTCGATGCGTTGTGCGACGAGCGCGCCCTCGAAGCGGTCTGGTTCGCGCGTCCGAACGCCTTTAGGTGGCTTACCGACGGATCGAACGTCGTCGATCGCGAGGAAAGCGTGGGCGTGGCGGCGGCGGGCTACGACGGCGAGTCAGTGGTCGTAATCACGAACTCGATCGAAGCCGACCGATCGGGCGACGAACAACTGCCCGAGGGCGTCGCAGTGTCGGCGTTTCCCTAGTACGAAGGCTCGCTCGCGGCGGCCGTCGCCGAGCGGAGCCCGCGGCCGTCGGCGGCGGAGTTCGACGTGCCCGGATTCGAGTCGATCGACGCAGGGTCGCTCCGCCAGCTGTTGACCGACGGCGATATCGAGCGTTACCGAACGCTAGATACCGACGCCGCCGCGGCCGTCGAACGGGTCTGTCGCGACTGTTTCTCGACGGATATCGAACGTGCGGTCGTCACCTCGCTCCGGGGCGGAACTGGCTCGTGATGGCATCGAGACCCCCGTTACCCTCGTCGGGAGCGAAGAGAGCGCGCCCGAGTACCGTCACTTCACGCCGACCGAAACCGAACTCGGCGGCTACGCCTTGGTTTCGGTGACCGCCCAGTGTCGTAGGTTACACGCGAGTCTCACCCACACCGTCGCGTTCGATCCCCCCGACTGGCTCGCCGACCGCCACGCCGCTGCGACGACCGTCGACGTTGCTGCGTTGCGCGCTACCCACCAGGGCAGCGCGGCGGGCTACGCCGGCCGGGAGTGGATCACGACGCCCGGAAGCGACGCACCGGTAACCGCACCGATGGCCTACGCGTGGAATCCCACGGTGCAGGGGGCGAAAAGCGAGGACACCGCACTCGTCGGCGAGAACGGAATCGAGGTTCTCACCGAAACCGGCGACTGGCCGATGCGTGAGGCGGCAACGCCCGACGGGGAGTTCGCGCTTGCTCGGCACGACGTACTTTATCGCTGAGAGCAGTAAACCAGGGCGGTTCGACCCACGCTGCGTGCGTCACTCACCCACTCACGTATTAGGTGAACACGAGTCGGAGCCTAATGGCCCTCTTTGTCACACGAGGCCCCATCGACGGCAGCGGTTCTCGCCTCACGTTTCACGAGCGTTGGGGTTTCCGCCGGGCTACGGACGGCGAGTTACTCCTCCGCCGGCGTCGATCAGGTCGATCACTTCGGCTTTCGTCTCCGCAGCGAGCGCCTGCTCGGCCAGGTCCCCTGCCCGCTCGCTATTCGTCCTCTCGACCGCCGACTTCACGTCAGGGATCGTCACGGCACTCGCCGACAGTTCCTCTATGCCGAGTCCTACCAGCAATTCAGTTAGGTCAGGATCGCCGGCCATCTCGCCGCACATCCCGACCCAGGCGTCGGTTCCCGCCGCGCCCTCGACGGTGCGGCGGATCGCGCGTAGCACGGCCGGATAGTGGGGGTCGTGCAGTCCCGCCACCCGCTCGTTGCCCCGGTCGGCGGCCATCGTATATTGGGTCAGGTCGTTCGTCCCGATCGAGAGGAAGTCCGCGCGCTCGGCGAGCGCCGGTGCCATCGCGGCCGCCGCCGGGGTTTCTATCATGAGCCCGAACGCCGGCCGATCGTACGCCGTCCCCTCCTCGTCGAGGTCACGGAGCACGCCCTCGAAGCGCTCGGTCGCTCGCTCGAACTCCTCGACCGACGCGACGAGGGGTATCATCACGCACAGCTCGCCCGCGCCCTCGCCGGCCGCGCGACACAACGCTCGCAGTTGGGTGCAGAACAGCTCCGAGTCGGGATCGAGTGACCGTCTGATCCCCCGCTCGCCGAGAAACGGGTTTTCCTCGTCGGGGAGGCCGAGATAGGGGATCGCCTTGTCGCCGCCGACGTCGAGCGTCCGGACGACGACCTGTCCCTCGGGGAAGGCGTCGAGTGCCTCGGTGTAGACCTCCACCTGTTCGCCCTCGTCCGGCGGGGTCTCCCGACCGAGGAAGAGGAACTCTGTGCGGTAGAGGCCGATACCGTCGGCTCCGCGTTCGACCGCCCCGTTGATCTCGGCTGGCCGGCCGACGTTCGCCGCTACCTCGATCGCTTCGCCGTCGGCGGTCATCACCGGCTCGGGGCGGATCTCGACTGCCTCGCTCCGTGTCATCCGCTCGCTCGTTTCGGCGCTCGGCGAGACGAGGACTCGCTCGCCCTCCCCGTCGATCGCGACTTCAGCACTCTCCTCGATTTCCGTTAGCGCGTCGCCGACCCCGACGACCGCCGGCAGCGAAAGCGAGCGGGCGAAGATTGCCGCATGCGAGGTCCGCCCGCCGGTGGCGGTCGCAAAGCCCCGTACCGCTTCGGGGTCCAACTGTGCCGTATCGCTCGGGGTCAGGCGTTCTGCGAGCAGTACCGACCCCTCGGGGAGGTCGCCGAGGTCGACGCGCTCGCGGCCGAGAAGCGATCTCAGAAGACGATCGCGGACGTCGCGTAAGTCGTCGGCGCGTTCGGCCGTCCGGCCGTCCATACCCTCGAACTGTTCGATCGGCCCCTCGAACGCCCGCTGGACGGCGCGTTCGGCTCCGTATCCGCTCTCGATTTCTTCGAGTACGCCGTCCTCGATCTGCGGGTCGGCGAGGAACTGGACGTGAGCGTCGAAGACCTCGGCTTCGCTTTCGCCGACGCGTTCGCGCGCGCGCTCGCGCTCGGTTTCTATCTCCTCGCGGGCCCGGTCGCGGGCGTTCTCGAAGCGTTCGCGTTCGGCTTCGGGATCGTAGTCATCCCCGCCACCTTTCTCGGGGAGGTCGGGATCGGCGTCGGGCCGATACCATGTCGCGAAGCCGACCCCCGACAGCGGCGTCGCGCCGACCCCTGACAGTTCGCGTTCGTCCCCGCTCTCAGGCTCGGTTTCGCTTTCGTCTTCGCCTTCGTTTTCGTTCCCGCGTTCCGCCACGACTCACCCTCCTCCGACGTCCGCGCCGTCCGTTTCGTTCCCGCTCTCGCTCCTGCTCGCGTTCTCATTGTCCGCGTCGCCATCGCCGTCGCCGTCCTCCGGCGTCGAGAGTACCTCCTCTAAGGCGTCGAGCGCGTCCGTCGCGTCCTCGCCGTCGGCGGTCAGTTTTACGTACTCGTCGTGCTCGACACCGAGGCCAGTTACCCCGAGCATACTGCGGGCATTGACGGGCTCGTCCTCGGGTCCGCCGCTCTCGTCGGTGGCGACGACTCGAAGGTCACAGTCGTACTCGTTCGCCGTCCGAACGAACCTCGAGGCTGGCCGGGCGTGAAGCCCCGCTTTGGGCACTACCTGTACGACGCGTTCGTTCGCGGCGTCGCTCACGAGGCGCTCACCACCCTGCGCGGGCCATCCTCAACCCCTGTGACTGTTTGCCACTCGCCGTTCCTATCGGAATCCGCGCTTCGGTGGTTCGTTTCGCGTGCCCTACCGGCCGACCGGATCGGTTCGTTCGCGTCCATGACTCTCCCGTCGTGGTGAGGGGATTTGAATACCACTCCGACCGCGCTCGCTGCCGCTTGCTCGCTCTCGTGTTCGCTCCAGCGAAGCGAAAACAGGTGTTCCGGAATTCAGACCACGCGCGCGAGCCACTGTTGGGGTTCGTCGAGTTCCTCGTCGGTCGGGAGGTGTTCGGGCGAGCGCCAGACTGCACTTGCCCCTTCGATCCCACGATCGGCGACCACGTCGGTGAAAAAGGCCTTCCCGCGGACGTACTGGCGGCGCTTCATCCCGAGGCCGAGCACCCGCCCGATGAGCCGCGTCACGGGACCGCGGCCCTGGCGGCGCTCGTCGAGTTTCCGCCGGAGGTCCTCGTACTCTTCGTCGAAGGCCTCGTCCATGAGCAACTCGGCGTAGCCCTCGACGGCGGTCATCGCCACGTTGAGTTCGCGAAAGGCCTCCCGATCGAGGTCGCCCTCCGCGAGTGCCTCGATGCCCCGTTGCATCCGGGCCTCCAGGTGATCGGAGAGCCACGGCGCGGCACCGAACTCGGCGGCGTGGGTCACCTCGTGAAAGGCGATCCAACGCCTGAATCGCTCGACGGGGACGTCCAGTTCGTCCGCGACGCGGCCGATGTTCGGGTGAACGAAATACAGCGCGTGATCACCGGTGTCGCTTCCGTCGCCGCCGTCACCGTTGCCCTCGGCGAGCAACAGTGGGTCGTACTGGCCCAAGACGTTGCCCCCGAGAAAGGCAAGCGCAAGCGCCATCGATCCCGTGTTGGCCATCCGGGCAAACCCGGGAAACAGCCCCTGAGCGTGGTCCTCGATCGGGCGCATAACCCGCTCGAACGTCGCGACGTTCGCGTCGATCCAGTGGTGGCGGTGTTGGACTTCGATCTGATCGGGAAGCGAGAAGGTCACGCCGCCGACCGACCGTACCTGCGTGCGTGCGTCGCGGACATCGCTCGCGTAGCCCCGGCGCTCGCGGTCGGTCAGCGCGAGCGAACCGGGTTCGGTCGAGGCCTTCGCGGCCTCGGCGACGGCACCCCAGTCGATCGGACCGTTACCCGACATCTCGGCCAGGGCCCTGACGCTGTCGTAGAGACTCACGACTACCGATTGGTGCCGGTACCGCAAAGGGGTTTGCCCCGTCCGGGGTCGATCACCGCCCGATCGCCGTCGTCAGTTGGTCGCCGGTCGCCATCAGGCGGTCGTTAGCCGACTCCCGTTTTTAGGGCGTCGCTGCTCGTCGGAACGGTCGCCGGCTTACTGGCCGAACTCTTCCTCGAAGGGGTCCTGTTCGTCCTCGTCGTCGAGGAATCGCCGGGTTAAGAGTACGAGCGCGATGATCGCGAGCAGCCCTACGATGCCGGTACCCGCCCCGGAACCGTCGTCCTCGTCTTCGTCCCCGTCGTCGAACTCCTCGCCGTACTCGATCTCCTCGGGAGCGTCCTCGTCGCCCCCGTCGTCGTCCGCTTCGCTCGACGTGAGCGACTCGACGATACCTTCGCCGTCGCCTTCGTCGCTCTCATCGCCTTGGTCGCTGACGCTTTGGCCGCTCTCGGCTCCCCCGCCGCTCAACGCGTTTCTCGCGAGTTGGCCGACCCCCGATCCGAGCGAGGGCTGGACGCTGAGGTCGCTGCCGTCGGTGTGTGCGTGGAACTCGATCAGCGTTATCTTGTCTGCCATGCCCTCCCTTCTGCCAGGAGTGACTTATCCGTTTGGCTTTCGAGCGAGCGGTCCTGCCGGCACGAGAGACGGTACCGCGCTCGCCGCGTTCCGCCCCGTAGGTCGGGCCCGTTCCGCGCGTCGAACCCGCTCGCCGGTCGTCGGGTCCCCGCACCGGTCTTCGGGGCGTTGATACCGCTTGATTACCAGAACTGAACATGGACGATCGTCAGCGGGAATTCCTCGACGCACTGCTCGGCACGGCGAGTCCCTCCGGCTTCGGGACGCGGTGTCGACGGGTCTGGATCGATCACGTGATCGAGTTCGCCGACGAGGTCTCGACCGACGCCTACGGCAACGCCGTCGCGACGTACAACGGCGCTCCCCGTAGCGACGCCGACTCGTCCGAAGGCTCCGGGACGGCTCCGTCGATCGCCTTCGCGGGCCACGCCGACGAGATTGGACTCATCGCTCGCGACATCGACGACGAGGGGTTCTGTCGCCTCGGCGCGATCGGCGGTGCGGACCGCACGGTCTCACAGGGCCAGCACGTCCGGATCCACACCGATGGCCCGGACGGATCGGACGCCTCGGATGGGTCGGAGGAGCCGGCATCGATTCCCGGTGTCATCGGGCAGACGGCGATCCACCTCCGCGAGCGCGCCGACGACTCGCTGACGGACGTCTCCGATCAGTACGTCGATATCGGAACCGAGAACCGCGAGGAAACGGCGGAACTGGTCGACGTCGGCGACCCGATCACCTTCGCGACCGAAACTGAGAATCTCGCGGGCGCGCGGATGGCCGCCCGCGGGATGGACAACCGGATCGGGATCTGGGCCGCTGCGGAGGGGTTGCGGGCCGCCGCCGCGGCCAAGGTCGACGCGACGGTACACGCGGTGAGTACGATCCAAGAGGAAGTCGGCCTGAAAGGCGCGCGCATGGTCGGCTTCGAGTTGGCACCCGACGCCGTCGTCGCCGTTGACGTCACCCACGCCATTGACCACCCCGAAAGCGGAACGGGAAAAGCCGGGTCGATCTCGCTGGGCGCGGGGCCGGTGATCTCCCGGGGCAGCACGAACCACCCGGGAACTCGTCGATCTTGCCCGCGAGGCGGCGACCGACGCGGAAATGGACGTCCAACTCCAGGCGTCGGGCAGTTACACGGGGACGGACGCCGACGCCTTCTACACGGTGCGCGGCGCGATCCCGGCGCTGTCGGTCGGGCTCCCGAATCGCTATATGCACACCCCCGTCGAGATGATCGACACCGCCGACCTGGCGGACCTGGCGGCGCTTCTGGGGTCGGTCGCTGCGGGCGCGAGCGAGCGCGAGACGTTCGACATCGGCATACAGCCCCCTGTTTGAATTCGTGACAGTCGTCATACCATTCGACCGCCGTGTCGCCGTCGATCGGTACACAAGCCAAGAGCGGCTTTCGAAGGTAGCCAGTAGGCTTTTGTCCGCGAGCGACCTCCGCTCGAAACAGCGATGTACCTGTGGGCGACGACGAACTGTGTCGGACGCGTCTCGACCTCGCCCAGCGGGCGGCGATCGTCCGACGGGTCACGATCGCCCGATAGACCGTCGGCTTCGACGGTCGTCTCCGGTCGTCGAACGCTCCGTTCGCCACGGGGTCGCGACCGATGATCGAGAACGGCCGCCCGAAGGCCGGCGTGATCGGCGTTGGCAGTATGGGCCAACACCACGCCCGGGTCTACGCCGAACTCGCGGACATCGATCTCGTCGGGGTCTGTGACGCCGACGCCGACCGTGCGGCGAGCGTCGCCGAACGCAACGACGCTCGCGTGCTCTCCCGGGACGCCCTCGTCGAAGCCGTCGATCTCGTCTCGATCGCGGTTCCCACGACGTACCACTACGAGGTCGCCCGCGAGTGTATCGAACGCGGCGTGGCCGTTCTCGTCGAGAAACCGTTCGTCGCCGACCGCGAGGACGGCGTTCGTCTCGCGTCGCTCGCGGCCGAATACGGCGTTCGCGTGCAGGTCGGCCACATCGAGCGGTTCAACCCCGCTGTCGACGCAGTTCGGGACGTTCTCGACGCGGGCGACGTCGTCGCGGTCGACGCCCAGCGACTGAGCCCGCCGCTCGATCGCGCAATGGACGACAGCGCCGCGTTCGACCTGATGATCCACGATATCGACATCCTGTTCTCGCTCGTCGGCGACGATGTAGCCAGTATCAACGCGCTTGGCACCCGCGAGAACCGGTATATCGACGCCCAGCTCGGGTTCGAAAACGGCGTCGTCGCGAGCCTTACCGCGAGCCGGGTGACCCAGGAGAAGGTCCGCGAGTTCTCGATCACGACCGACGACGCGTGGATCGTCGTCGACTACTTGGACCAGTCGATCGAGATACACCGTCACTCGTTACCCGAATACATCGAACAGCAAGGCGAGTTGCGCTACCGCCACGAGGGGATCGTCGAGCGCCCGATAGTCGAAAGCGCAGAACCCCTACAGCGCGAACTGTCCTCGTTCATCGACTGCGTGACGACCGGCCGCGAACCGGTCGTGACCGCCGCCGACGGACTGCGTGCGCTCGACGTCGCCAAGCGGATCGACGATTTAGCCGCGACGGTCGCGAGCGCCCCCGAGCCGAACCCGTCCCTGTAGGTTCACCTCGACTTCGGCCTCGGCCTCGACTTTGACTTCGACCTCGGCGTCGGTTTCGCCCCATGGACCCCCCACCTCCGACCGCGGACCTCGAACACGGCGCACTACGTACGGCACGTCGATGCGCCGTCGGTTCGCCGCCAGTTCGTCGCTGGCGTGCCGCGGTTTCCACGCCATAGTGCAACGACGTGTGACTGCCCGGTCCCGGCTCGTTTCCGGCCGTGCTCGTACCCCCGTTCAGTCGCCGTCCGTTCTCCGGTACGCTTAATACCGAGAGAACGGGCGTGTCGGTATGAGTGGCCGACCGCTCGACGTGCTCGAAGCCGCCGTGGGAAAGCGGGTCACCGTCCTGTTGAAAGGCGGGGAGACCCACCGCGGAACGCTCGCGGGCTACGACCAGCATATGAACCTCGTGCTCGACCCGGTCGGCGACGCCGACGGCGACGACGCCGGTGCTGCCGATTCGGTCGACTCCGGTGATCCGGCTGATCCCGTCGAAACGGGGGCTGCGGGGGTCGAGGCGGTCGGAGACACAACAATTATACGCGGCGATAACGTCGTCTCGATCACGCCATGACCGACGGAACGCCCGCCCAGGGCAAGAAGAACAAGACGACCCATGTCAAGTGTCGTCGCTGTGGGAACAAGTCTTATCACAAGCGCAAGGGCGTCTGTGCGTCGTGTGGGTTCGGCAAGTCGGCCAAGCGCCGCCAGTACGCCTGGCAGGGAAAAGCCGGCGAGTAAGCACCGACCGCGCGACCGACCGTTCGACTGCTCGACCATCGCACCGGACCGCCGGACAACCGCGGACCGCCACGGGACACAGGGAACATCCATCCGATGCACGAGAAGTGCGGTGTCGCCGCGATTGCACTCACGGAACGCGCCGGTGCGCGTCCGTTGTACTATTCGCTGTACGCCCTCCAGCACCGCGGCCAAGAGTCGGCGGGTATCGTCACCCACGACGGGTTTCAGCAGTACGCCCACGTCGAGACCGGACTGGTCGGCGACGTCTTCGCCGCCGACGATCTCGACGAGCTTCGGGGCAACGTTGGCATCGGCCACGTCCGCTACCCTACTTCAGGAGGGACCGACGCCTGTTGTGCCCAGCCGTTTTCGGTATCGTTCAAGAGCGGGTCGCTCGGGCTCGCGCACAACGGCAACCTCGTGAACACCGCCGACGTTCGCGCCGACTTGGAAGAACGCGGCCACGCTTTTACGACCTGGGGCGACACCGAAGTCATCGCCCACGACCTCGCACACAACCTCTTAGAAGCCGATCTCGTGCGCGCGGTCAAGCGAACGATGGACCGCCTGCACGGCTCGTACTCGCTGACGATCGCCCACGACGACACAATCATGGGCGTTCGCGACCCGCTCGGCAACCGGCCGTTGTGTATTGGCGATCTCGGCGACGGCTACGTCCTAGCGAGCGAATCAGCGGCGATCGACACGCTCGACGGCGACCTCATCAGAGACGTCCGACCCGGCGAACTCGTCGTGTTAGCGGAGGACGGCTCGGGCTTTGACTCCTATCAGCTCGCCTCGCCGCCGCGGTCGGCGGGCTGTTTCTTCGAGTACGTCTACTTCGCCCGGCCGGACAGCGTGATCGACGGGAACCTGGTCTACGAGGTCCGCCGGGAACTCGGTCGCAGACTCTGGGCCGAGAACCCGGCGACCACCGACGTCGTGATGCCGGTGCCAGACTCCGGTAGAGCGTTTGCGAGCGGATACGCCGAAGCCGCGAGCGAGGCACCGATGAGCGAGATACCCGCGGGCAACGGCGACGCTCGCGGTGAGGCAGCGACGGACGAGGGGAGCCCGGACGTCGAGTTCGCCGAGGGGCTAATGAAGAACCGGTACGTCGGTCGCACGTTCATCATGCCCTCCCAGGACGAGCGCGAGCGCGCCGTTCGTCTGAAGCTCAACCCGATCAAAAGCACCGTTTCCGGCAAATCCGTGACCCTCATCGACGACTCGATCGTTCGAGGGACGACCTCGACCCAGCTCGTCGAGTTGTTACACGACGCCGGCGCTCGGGCGGTCCACGTCCGGATCGGCGCGCCGCCGATCGTCGCACCCTGTTATATGGGCATCGACATGGCGAGCCGCGAGGAACTCATCGCGTCGGACAAGACGACCGAGGAAGTGCGCGAAACCCTGGGTGCGGATAGCCTCGCGTACCTGTCGATCGACGCGATCGCGGAAACCTTAGAACGCGAACGCCCGGACCTCTGTCTCGGCTGCGTCACCGGAAACTACCCCTACGACATCGACGGCGAGGTAACCGATCGGGACGTCCAGCGACCGGCGGTCGGCGACGCGTCGGCTCGCGCAGCGGGCGACGACTGAGAGGAACGGAGCGGAGCCAAGAGGGGAAACGTCGCACGTGTCGCGAGCGCCACACCGAAGGTGATCGGTCCGCCCCGGACGCGTTCGATTATGGCGGGAAAGCACTGTGCGACGGTTCGCCGGCGGGTGCTGCGGTCTGCCGTAGCACTGCCTCGGTGCCCATATCGCGGCACGACCAAACCTTTTCGCTCGCCCCGAGTACACGGCGAGTATGGTATCCGACCTCTTCGATCCCGACCGCTGGGAAGCGGTTTCGGAGTTCGAGTTCGACGACCTCACCTACCACCGCGCGACGGACGTCCCGGCCGTGCGGATCGCCTTCGACCGCCTCGAAGTCCGGAACGCCTTCCGGCCGAAGACGGTCGACGAACTCTATACCGCGCTCGATCACGCCAAACGCCAGGCCGACATCGGCTGCGTGCTCCTCACCGGCAATGGCCCCTCCCCGACCGACGGCGGCTGGGCCTTCTGTTCGGGCGGTGACCAGTCCGTCAGAGGAGGGGCGGGCTACGAGTACGACCCCGACGAGGCGGGCGATGTAAACGACGGCAGCGGAGCCATCGACGGCGACGGGACTGCGGACGACGACAACGGAGGCGAGGGAAGCGAAAAAAGCGAATCGAGCGGTCGGCAACCGGGCCGGCTGCACATCTTAGAAGTGCAGCGGCTGATCCGTCACCTCCCGAAGCCGGTGATCGCCGTTGTCCCCGGTTGGGCGGTCGGCGGCGGCCACAGTTTGCATGTCGTCTGCGATCTCACGATCGCGAGCGAGGACCACGCGATCTTCAAACAGACCGACGCCGATGTCGCGAGCTTCGACGGCGGGTTCGGCTCGGCGTACCTCGCCCGGCAGGTCGGCCAGAAGAAAGCCCGAGAGATCTTCTTCCTCGGTCGCGATTACGACGCTGCCGAAGCCGCGGACATGGGGATGGTGAACGAGGTCGTCTCCCACGACGACCTCGAAGCGGTGGCTCTCGATTGGGCCGCAACGATCACGGAAAAGAGCCCGACGGCGATCCGGATGCTCAAATACGCCTTTAATCTCGATTCGGACGGGTTGGTCGGTCAACAGGTCTTCGCCGGCGAGGCAACTCGGCTCGCGTACATGACCGACGAGGCGAAGGAAGGCCGGGACGCCTTCGTCGAGAAGCGCGAGCCCGACTTCTCGGAGTTTCCCTGGCACTTCTGACGGATCTTTTTGCTGGCCTCGCAGTGAGTGACCGACCGAAGGGAGGGAGCGAGCGAAGACGCCAGCAAAAACGCTCGTTCGCTCCCTTCGGTCGGTCACTCGCGCCGAGCGTGCTCAACATACCGCACCGCGCCGCACCGCACCCGCTCTGCTACTTGGTTGGCGGCCATCGTCGCTCCGCCTGACCGAATCCATCACTGCCGGTTCGGCGGAAGGCATTTCCTTGGGGATGGTCTATCGGCGAGTATGACGTTCCAGCCGAACCAGGGGCTCGCACAGGAGGAAGTCACCGAACGCGTCGATCGAGCGATCGAGGACAACGAAGTCGTCCTGTTCATGAAGGGTACGCTCGCGTCGATCGACGAGTTCCGGACCGCGCTCTCAGCACACAGCGGCTGGGAGACTACACCGCAGGCGTACGTCGATGGCGAGTTCGTCGGCGGGAGCGATGTGCTCGCCGAACTCGACGAACGCGGTGAACTCGAATCGACGCTCGCCGGCCAGTAGAGACGGTTCGATCGTCGGTAGCCGACCACCGATTGCCGGCCATCGGTAGTTGATAGCCGATCGGCCGACGGAACCGCTTTCGAAGGACAGCTTCTATATGCGAGCAGTGCCTACAAAGGCGTACGTGGGCCAATACCCATCGTTTAGCGGGGATTCCAGATCATGACGGGTCGCGTATACACATTACACTCGACGCTCGAACTGCCCTTAGAAGACGTTCACGAGTTCTTCGAAGACCCCGACCTCCCCGGCGAGGTCGAGGACATCGACATTACTCATCGAAACAACACGCTCATCATCAGCGCCGTCGCCACCGACCAGTCCATTAGCAAGTACACGCCGATGGCACAGCTCAAAGCAAGCGTCACCGAAAACCGGGTCTACGAGGAAGAACCCGAAGACGGCGACGACCCCGAGGGCCCGATCACGTGGGGCCGCACACCGCCTCGGGGGCCCACCGGTCCGCGCGGGCCCGACGAGGAAGAAGAGGAAGTCAACTCCAAACTCGTCGAGTACGCCTGCTTCAAGGGCGACCGCGAGACGGTCCTGCAGAACACCGCGCTGCAGCATCCGATGTTCGAAGTGCTCTGTGGCGTGGCCCGCATCGCGGAGAAAGGCACCCTCACCGCGATCAGCGCCCGCGACGGCGAACTCGAAGCCACCCGGATCGTCGACGGCGAGGACCGCCCCGCCTCGATCGAGGTCGTCGAGGACCCGCGCGAGCGCAAAGGCAAGTCCAAAGGCGTCAACTGGCGCAACAACGAGTTCATCTCGTAGTCAAGCGATCCACCGGCTCGACAGCTCGACGACCTACCGACAAGTACGCCCTGACCCGCGCTCGTTCCGAGCACCACCCTGCCCGTCCGGCGCTACCATCCCGTTTCCCCGCCGCTCTCGCCGGAGTTACGTTCAGCCGGCAGGATCTCTCCCGCCCCGCAACGGGTGCACGCTCGCTGGCGGCAGCGTGAATCGAGAATGCTTCCGCTCCGTAGTCATCCGGTCGTATGAGTTCGGCTCACACACCGCTGCCAACACAAAAGACCTTTTTATCTCGCTAATTACATCTCATTACGAATGTCCGTACAGTTCCCAGAGTACGTAGACGTCGATTACACCGACGGCGAGGATCAAGAGCCCAAAGACTACCCGACGATCGAGGACAAGATCGAAAAGGCAATTGAGGTCACGAAACGCGGCCTCGAACAGTACGAGAACCCGGCGGTGATGTGGACCGGCGGGAAGGACTCGACGCTCACCCTCTATTTCGTCAAGGAGGTCGCCGACCGGTTCGGCCTGGAGGTCCCGCCGGTACTGTTCATCGATCACTACCAGCACTTCGACGAACTACATGACTTCGTCGATCGCTGGGCCGAGGAGTGGGACTTGGAGGTCGTCTACGCGCGCAACGAGGACATCGGAGCGTACGTGGACGAACACGACCTCGAACCGGGCGACGACATCCCGATCGCGGACCTCTCCGAGCATAACCAGCACCACGTCCGGGAGATCCTCGAATACGAGGAAGACACCTTCCCGTTCCTGCTCGATACCTACGTCGGCAATCACCTGCTCAAGACCGTTGCGCTCAACGACTCCCTGGAGGAACACGGGATCGACGGCATCCTCTCGGGTATTCGCTGGGACGAACAGGGCGCGCGCGCGGACGAGACATTCTTCAGCCCGCGTCACGACCCCGATATCTACCCGCCCCACGACCGCGTTCAGCCGATCATCCAGTTCAAAGAAGCCGACGTCTGGGAGGCCTTCTGGAACTTCGTCGTGCCAGAAACCGTCGCGGGCTACCCCGAGGAGGGCTACGTTCCCCAGTCCGACGACGACCTCCCCGAAGGCGTCTCGCAGGAGGACATCCCCGTCTCGCCAAAGTACTTTGCGGGCTTCCGATCGCTCGGCTCGGAGGTGTCGACGACGAAATCCGACGACGAACCCGCCTGGCTCCAGGACTTGGAGGGGACGACCGAGCGCGCGGGCCGCGCCCAGGACAAGGAGGACCTGATGGGACGGCTGCGCGATCTGGGCTACATGTAAGACGGACTTTTTTGCGACTCGGGTATCCTCGTGCCCTTCGGGCACTGCGGGCACCGCTCGCCGCAAAAACCTTCACTAAAAACCTCCGTTCCTTCGCTCCTTTCAGTCGCTCAGTCACGGTGAACCGCTCGCTCACCTTCAGTTCGCTCGCGGACAGTGGTAATCCGCCGATTGAGGGCGTCGTGTTCGACGACCTCGGTAACTGGACTACCGGCGAACCGTCCACTGGTTCATCGGGTTGGAAACCGAAGACACCTATAACATACCATCATTAATCACTTCTCAGGAGTTTCAGTTCGCTTCAGTCGCGTCGTAAGTCACGCTGGCGCGCATGGCGATGGTCACTGA
>PXRY01000119.1:0-13160 GCA_003022925.1 Halobacteriales archaeon QS_8_65_32
GCCGCGGTGGCTATTCGTGGAGCCGCCCGCCAAGCCGCCCCAGCATGCAGTCCGCTCGTAAGCGAGGCCGTCGCGGTCGGACCCGAGACCCGGTCTTAGCTCCCGGCGACCGCACGCAGCGCGAACAGGGCGTTTTCCTTGCGTTCGCGGATCCGGCGGTAGAAATACGAGAGCCACTTCGGGCCGAAGGGGAGGTACTGGTTGACGTCGTAGCCCTCGCTCGCGAGCTCGAACTGCGCGGCGGTACGGACGCCCATCAGCATCTGTATTTCGAAGTCCGTGCCATAGGCGTCGTACAGTTCCTTCGCGCGCTCGATCATCCGCGGGTCGTGGCTGCCAACGGCGATCCCGCCGTCGAACTCGCGGAAGGCGAACTCCAGACAGTCCTCGTAAGCCTCATCGACCCGGTCACGATCGCGATAGCCGACGTCCGGCGGCGGGTTGTACGCCCCCTTGACCAGTCGTACTTTTTCCGGGAGCGCGGCGAGGCGTTCGAGATCGTCGGGGGTTCGCTTCAGGTTCGCCTGGAGGCAAGCGCCGACCCCGCTGTCGGTTTCGGTCGCGTGACGCTCGTAGGCGTCGAGCGTCGCGTCGGTGGTCGTGTGATCTTCCATGTCGATCCAACAGAACACGCCTTCGGCCTCGGCGCGCTCGACGATGGTAGCCAAATTGTCCTCGAAGACCGTCTCGCCGACGTCGAGGCCGATCTGTGAGGGTTTGACCGAGATCGTGCCGTCGACGTCCCCGCACCCGAGGTCCGCGAGCAGCGAGCAGTACTCCTCGCGGTCGGCGTCGGCAGGCGAGCGTTCGCTGTAATGTTCGCCTAACAAGTTCACGATCCCGCCGACTCCGCCTCGGTTGATCTCCCTGACGTGGGCGATCGCTTCGGCCGGGGACTCCCCGGCGACGAAATCGCTCGCGATGGGTGGAATCATACTCGAGAACAAGTCCCACAGCATCTAAAACTCTCCCCTCGCCCTCCTCTCGGTGCGTTTCGTTCTCGTCCTTACCCGTCCTCGTCGGTCGCTCCTGGCATTCGGTCCGGGCGCGTCCCACCGATGTCGTCGGCTCCCGCTCCGTCGGTCCCACCGGCCTCGCTCGTCGTGTTCGTTGTGTTCGTCCCGTTCGCCGCGTTCGCTTCGCTCCCGTTCGGCTCGTACCACGCTGGCGGCTCGACGGTCGTGTTCCCGACGTCGCCGTACCGGAAGGTAAGCGTCACGCTTACGTCGCTATCGGGCACGTCGCGCTCGGAGCGAAGCCGGTGAACCATCCCCCGCGAGTCGATCAGCGCGCTGGCTCGGGCGTTTTCCGCACCGGGGTACGGATCGCCGATCGTCTCGACCCGATAGAACGTCCGGCCGTTCCGATGGACGATGTCGGTGATCGCCGACCGCGAGACCGATAGATACCACTTGACGTACGTCCCCGCCCGCTCGCCGAACGGGCGCTCCTCGGCGATCGGGAGGCCCGTTACCTGAACGTCCTCGCGCCCCCCGGTGACCCGGATCGGTTCGTAGCGCTGCTCACCGTCGGCGTACACCGGCTGTGAGGAAAACGAGACCGGCTCGACCGTCGGATCGCCCCGCCGTCGTACGTTCACCGTATAGACGCCCGGGCGCTCGAACACGACGGTCTCGCGTACCGTCCCCGACCGCCGGCCGTCGACGCGTTCGGCGTAGGTCACGTTCCACCGGTACGAGCGGTTGGCCACGACGGCCTCGTGCGCCCGTGCCAGCGCGTCGGCGTTCGCGATTCCCGACTCGTCGAGTCCCGGTGGAAGGGACCCCAACGACTCGTTCGTCGCCGCCAGTTGCGGTCCGGCGGCCGCCGCCGGCGCGGGCGTCACCGAGAGCTCGCCGGCGCTCGACGCGACGGAATCGGCCGCCGCGCCCGCTTCGTCCGCTCCGCTCGGACCCCTCGCGTCGTCACCGTCCCCGTCACCGCCCCCACCGACGCCGCCGAGGGCACCGATCCCGCCGGGAGCGCCGGGAGCACCGAGAGCGCCGGTACCGAAGACGAGTGTAATAAGCACGACGGCTGCGAGAATCACGGCGGCTGCGACGCTCCCCCGCCATCGGCCCTGCTGGCCCCACGAGTCGCCCCCGCTCGGCTGATCGCCTCCGCTCGACCGACCGTCACCGCTCGGCTCGTCCGACTCGCTCCACCGGCCCCATCGCCCCCATGGGCCGGCGATCCGGCCGGCGAGCGCGCTCGTGAGCCCCGCTCGCTTCACCCACTCCGCCCACGCTCGCGTCGTCGCCTCCTGGTCCTCCCCCGACGCCGCCGACGCCGAGAGCGAGCGGCCGAGGTGCGTGCGAGCGATCCCGTTCGCCGTTTCACGATCGAGACCGTAACACAGCAGTCCGTGTAGGTCCCGGGCGTCGAGGAGCGTAACGTCGCGGTCGGTGGCGGGAGTGTCACTCCGATCGGGATCGAGGCGGCTCGAAACGAGAACGTCCGCGCGGTCGGGAAGCACCGGCGATCGAAGCTGGAACCGACCGGGGTGATCGCAGACGAGTACCCGCTCGTAACCGCCTTTCCCCTGTCCGCCACTGCTCGTGACGAGGAGTCCCTCGCCGATTCTCTCGATTGTCTCGCCGCGGGCTTCGAGGACGTCGGCGACGAACGCGGCGAACGCGTCCCGGTCGAGGTCGCCGAGCGCCGCGGCGAACGCCTGAGCGGAGAGAAGTCCCATCCACTTGCGTCTACGATCACCGCCGGCTCAAGGGTTTCGCTGCCCGGATCGGTAGCCTCCACCCCAGCGGTTTTCCGGGGGAGAGCCGGCGTGACTGTGCAGGAGCTTCTCGTTCGTCACGAGAAGCGCTCCGACGGGTGAGCAGTATAGGGGGCGCGAAGCGTCTTCCGAACGACGGTGCTCGCTCACGAGAACGCGGTCGCAGCGGAGCTACTTACTCGAACGGCTGGTACCAGACGGCGACGACGAGCAACGCGAGAAAGACGTACGATCCCCGGATCAATAGCATCGTCGCGAGCTCCGAATCCGCACGCCGGGCGATCAGGGCAACGACGGCGAAGGCGAGGGCGGCGAAAACGGCGCTCCGGGGAAACACCGACAGTGCCGCGAGAACGAGCACGACGACCAGCCCGCCGGCCATCAACGTGTAAGCGGTCAGGCGTGCGCGCTCGCGCCCGAGCGAGACGGCGACAGTGCGTTTTTCGATCGAGCGGTCGTACTCGTAGTCCTTCGCGTCGTCGATAACCTTGATCCCCGACAACAGGAGCACGAACACGGCGGCGAAGGCGAGGGGGACGGCGGCGAGTCGGCTGGCCTGGACGTAATAGCCCCCCAGTAGCGAGACGGCGATGCCGAGGGGGTAGCCGGTTGTCGCCGTGAGGGGGTTCATGTCGAGTTGGGGGGCGTGGCCGTAGGCGATCAGCCATGCCGGCAACGTGAGTACCGCCGCCTCGACTCCGACGAGCCACCACAGCGCAGCGAGACAACAGAAGAAGATCGCTGACGCGCCCGCGAGCGCGAGCCGACAGCCCGGTTCGGTCAGCGGGTGGTCGTCGTCCTCGCTGCGGAGGTGGAAGTCGACGTAGCCGTCCTTCACGTGGGCGGTATAGAGCGCGAAGAAGATCGCACAGGCGTGGACGAGAGCAACGAGAAGGGTAAAGTCCCCGGCGAGGACGGCCCCGAACGCCGAGGCGGCGATCGGCGGGAGCATGAACACCGGGTGGACCTGCGAGAGAAGCGCCCGCGAGAGTGCCTTCCCTCCCGACCCGTGGCGTACGACCTCCATGTGTTGACCTGCATGGCCCGGTGCATAAACGACACGCCGGCACGGTCTTCGAGGACCGCGCCGGTCGGAACGTCTATTCGTCGACCCCCGGTAGCGACGCCCATGGCACGGACCCGATCCGAGGCCCGAGAGCCCTGGACCCACGGCGAGGTCGTCGCGAACGACGTCCGGTTGCACTACGTCGAGGCGGGCGACCCGGCTAACCCGCTCGTGGTCCTGTTACACGGCTTCCCGGAGTTCTGGTACGCCTGGCGCCATCAGATCCCCGCGCTGGCCGATGCGGGCTATCACGTCGTCGCGCCCGACCTCAGGGGGTACAACGACTCGGAGAAACCCCACGGCGTCGACGCCTACCGGCTGACACACCTCGTCGCCGATGTCGTAGCGCTGATCGACGAGTTCGCAACCGACGGACCGGCGATCGACGAGTCGGCGGGAGGCAGGTCGGGAGCCGACGGATCGAAGACCAGTGAATCGGGGACCGACGGATCGGAAACGGACGAATCGGGAGCGAACGGTGCTGCCAACGACCGGGCAGGCAGCCGCGAGGCGATCGTCGTCGGCCACGACTGGGGGGGAGCGATCGCCTGGGAGGTCGCAATCCGCCGTCCCGAACGAGTACGGAAACTCGCCGTTCTGAACGCCCCCCATCCCGAGCGGTTCCAGCGCGAACTCGGCTCCGCGTCCCAGCTACGCAAGTCCTGGTACATGTTCTTCTTCCAGACGCCGCGTGCCCCCGAGGCATCGATCCGGGCGGGCGACTTCCGGGTACTCTCCCGCATGCTGCGCGACGATCCGGTCGATCCGAACGCCTTCGACGCCGTCGACGTCGAACGATACAAGGACGCCCTCGCGAAACCCGGCGCGCTCACCGCGGCGATCAACTACTACCGTGCGCTCGGGCGCGAGAACGGCGTCGCAACGCTGCGACGCGCCGTTTCGGGAGGACCCGATCGGGCACCCGCGAGCCGGCGGGTACGGGTGCCGACGCTGTTGCTCTGGGGCGAGCAGGACTCGGCGCTCGACGTCTCGCTGACCGAAGGGCTCGACCCCTGGGTCGACGACCTCCGGGTAGAGCGACTTCCCGACGCGAGCCACTGGGTACAAGCCGACGCGCCGAGAGAGGTCAACGACGCGCTGATCGACTTCTGCGGAAGTTAACGACGGCCAACCGACGATCGACGAGAAGCCGAGCGTCCGAGGGGCTTCCGAAACGATTTCCAATAGCTCGTCTCCGAAAAAATCATTAAACGGATACTATCGGCACGAGGAGCGGGAGGCACGCGGGGGCGGGTGGTGCGGTGGTGGTCGGGCAGGACGGGAGACAACGGACACGTTGAGTGTGCCCCCGTCGCGCCGTGTTCCGTGGGTGATGGCAAATCTGTCCCGCCCACTCTCACGAGTGAGCGCAACCCCAATAGCTCTCGTGCCTATACACTTTGGGACCGCTCCAGCTATGTAATCGGATAAGCGCACGTCGGCGTCACTACTTCAGTCGAATCGAGACCTCGACGCACTCGTCGGGTTCGAATCCGGTATCCGGGCAGACGAGCTTCGCACCGAAGCCCGAATCGCGCCCACAAAAGAGCGATAGCCCGGTGATCGATCGGCCGTTGGCGGACACCGAGAGGGGATGCCAGGCGACGTCCCGCTCCTCGACGACGCCGATCTCGGTCCCCAAGAACTCGATGCGCCCGCCGCTCGCCAACGAGCGGTCCGACGCGGTGGGTAGCGCGCCACCGCCGTCGTAGTGCGAGAGGCCGCCGTCGAGCACGACTCGGCGGGAGCCCGAGGTGTCGGTTGCGTTCGTCCCGTCGGAACGGACGACCGAGGCCGCGATCCCGGCGAACGTCCCGGCCCCAGGTCGGGGGTGGGTCGGCGCATCGAGGATCGCGTAGGTGTCGCCGGTTTCGACGACCGTCCCCGACCCGTCCCAGTCGAGCGCGAGCGGGCTGACCTCGGGGACGATCGGGAGCGAGCCCGACGCCCGGTAGGGGTTCGCGTCGGGCGCGCGAAACCCCAGGTGGACGTGGTTATCGACCCATGGGGCGAAAAAGCCCGCGCGGACGAATTCGCCCAACGGGTCGCCGACCGCGATCCGGTCGCCGGCTTCGACCGCGGGATCGACGTGGAGCGTCCGGGCGACGTGTTCGCCACAGTCGAGGACGATCAGGTGGTCGTGCTCGGCGGCGTACGCCTTGGGTGGGGCTTTGACGTCCCTGGTGTCTACGACTTCGCCGGCGACGGGCGAGCGGGCGATCTCGGTTTCAGTGCCCGGATAGAGGTCGATCGCACAGCCGCGATCGTGGGCGACGTACGGCGAGTTATACAGCGAGAAGCGCTCGTAGCGTTCGAGCACGTCAGCCGGCAGGGAGACGACCATCGCCATTCATAGGACAGCGGCGAGCAAAACCCCACGGTTCCCTATCGATCACGGCGCTCGACGACTGACGACGTTCAGTGCCGGATCGTCACTCGGGCCGTGTTTCGTGTAGCAGCTTTCAGGCAAAGAGCCGCCGAGAGCGTTTTGGAAGCCCCCTCCCGCTCGACTCGGGGGGAAATCGCTGCGCTCCTCAGTCGGTCGCGCTGCTCGCTCCCTGTCGTTCGAGAGAGGAGCTCCCTCGTGATAAGCGTGGGATTCGGAGAGTCCCACGGACCATGCGAGCGGGCTTCGCCCGCGAGCAAATGTGGCAGGAACGCGAAGCGTTTTTGCTGCAAGCTGGAAATCTGCGATTTCCCGCTATGACGAAAGGCGCTCCGCGCCTTTCGAACCACGGTGCTTGCGTCGCCCGCCGTCGTCGAGCGCGAGGTCGGCCCCGCCGACCTCGGAATCCGTGGTCGTTCGAGAGAGCGGAGCTCTCTCGTGATGAACGAACGACGCCGGCGGCGTCTTTCGAACCACGGCGAAGCCGCCACGCGCCCGACCCCTTCCAGTCCCACCCGGGACAGCTTTCTATCGGTCTTCGTCGCTAACTAAACACGGCCGTCACTCGACGGCGTACTCTAACGCCTCGTCGGAAAGCGACACCCCTAGCCCGGGGTCGGTCAGCAGCGAGACGCGACCGTCCTCGACGGTGAGGCCCTCGGCGAAGAAGGCGTCCCGGAGCGGGAAGTCGGTGACGTCGAGTTCGAGCCACTCGAACGCGGGGGTACTGGCCGCGACGGCTATCGTCGCCGCGAGACCGACGCCGGTCGCGAAGCAGTGGGGACTGAACCGAACGCCGGCAGCCTCACAGAGCGCCGCGATCTTGTTCGCCTCGGTGATGCCGCCACAGCGCATCGCGTCAGCCATGACGTAATCGACCGCGCTGGCGTCGAGCAGGTCGCCGAACCCCCACTTCGTGTACTCGTTTTCGCCCGTGGCGATCGGCACGTCGAGCGTGCGGCGGAGTTCAGCCAGTCCCTCGACGTCGTACGGCGAGAGGGGTTCCTCGTACCAGTAGACATCGTGTTCCTCTAACATCCGGCCGACCCGGAGCGCGTCGGCCCGGTCGTACCCGCAGTTCATGTCGACCATTAGGTGTACGTTGCCGATCGCTTCGTCCATCGCGGCGACCCGCTCGCGATCGGCGTCGATACCCCGGCCGAGATGGGTCTTCACCGCGTCGAAGCCCCGATCGGCGTACTCGCCGGCCCGGCGTGCCATTTCGGAGGGTGAATCCCAGAACAGGTCGCTCGCGTACGCCCGCAGGGAGCCAGTGCCTCCAGAATCGCCGCCGAGCAGCCGGTACGTCGGCGTGTCGTAGTGCTTGCCCGCGAGATCCCACAGCGCGATGTCGATCCCCGAGGCCGCCGCGACGCCCTGGCCCTTCCGGTCCCAATAGAGGTCCTCGGCGAGCATCTCGCTCCACAGGCGCTCGATGTCGAGGGGGTCCTCACCTATCAGCCGCGGGGCGTACTTCCCCTCGACGATCCGTTCGGTAATGTAGGGTTCAGGGCCGACCCCCTCGCCGATTCCTCGCACACCCTCGTCGGTCTCGACGATGATTATCGACGCGCCCCGGGAATCGGTCTCGCGACCTCTGGAGACCCCCAGGGGACGGTCGAGCGAGACGCTGAGTTCTACCGTCCGGATGTCCGTGATCTCCATGCCTGGCTCGTTCGAGCGCGGGGCCCATAGTTCCGGGTGGCACGGCAGGGGTGGACTGGGCAGCGTCGGGGGTCGCTATCGGAGCGACATCGAAGCGGCGTTCGGGGCCCCGACGTTCGGGGTTCGAAGCAGGTCCCGATCCGCGGCGGGATCGACGAGAGAAGCGAGAGGAGAGAGGATGGTGAAGAGATGGATCGAACGCGATTGTCCCGAATAATCCAACTAGACGCGCTGAAACCCGGATATTCTCCGATACGAGTCCGTGGGTTCATACGGCGTTAGGACGAATGGAACAGCAACGACGATGACCGCTGATACCTCGCTGGTACCCCGCGACTCGCTGTTCGAACTGCTCGAAAACGCCCTGCTCGCGTTCGTCTTCGCCGGGATGGCCTGGAACGTCGCCGCTGGGTACGACCTCGTTCCCGAAACCGTCGTCCCGGCCGGGATCGTGCTTACGCTCGCGCTTCTGTTCGCGCTGTTTTCCTTCGACACGCTCCGGCGTCAGTACGCGATCGAACGGCCGCGATGAGCGCCTCCCGGCCGATCGGCCGGTAGATGCGTTCGACGGGTCGCTCGACGACCGGGAGTGCGGGTCCGACCCGGCGAAGCGCGAGCGTTTAATCGCGTGCACGAGTACGCCAACTATGCGCGTGCTTCGGGGTCGGGAGGGCAACATCGAAACCGACCGGACGCGAACCCGGGAGATGGCCGGACGGGTCGGAGAAACCGGCGAGCGGGCGCTACGGGTCTGGACGCCACACCGACAGGTCGCCTTCGGTCGGCGCGACGCCCGTGCGGAGGGCTACGAACGGGCGTGTGAAGCCGCAGAGGAGAGGGAGTTTCCGGCGATCGAACGCCGGGTCGGCGGTCGGGCCGTGGCCTACACCGGATCGACGGTCGCGTTCGCGCGCGCCGAGCCGGTCGCGGACATCCGAACCGACTTGGACGCGCGCTACGACGCGGCGACCGCGGACCTACGAGCGGCGCTCTCCGATCTCGGCGTTCGGACGGCCGTCGGCGAACCGCCCGATTCCTTTTGTCCGGGCACACACTCGCTACAAGCGACGAAGACGGACGACGGCGTGGGAACGGGAAAGTTGGCGGGCATCGCCCAGCGCGTCGGCCGGGGCGCGGCGCTCGTCGCGGGCGTCGTCGTGGTTGATTCGGCCATGGAGATCGCCGACGTCCTGAAACCGATCTATGACGCGTTAGAAGTTCCGTTCGATCCCAGCACGGTCGGGAGCATCGAACGCATTGGCGGCGAAACCGACCCGGAAGTCGTCCTCGAAACGATCGAGCGGACGCTCGTCGGCGACGCGGGAACCGTCGACGTCGAGCGGGTCGACGGCCGATAACCAGGTCGAGCGGCGTCGGTTCTCGCTTCCGTGCGATCGACGTGGTTACCGATGCGCGCAGCGATTAGAAAGCTCGCCGAGGCCCTCGATACCGATCGTGATCTCGCTGCCGTCCTCTAACAGGACTGGCGGGTCGCGAAAGACCCCGACGCCAGCCGGTGTGCCGGTGAAGATCACGTCGCCCGGCTGAAGGGTAAACGCCCGCGAGCAGAAGGAAACGAGTTCGGGGACCTGAAAGACGAGGTTCGCCGTCGTCGACTCCTGGAGGCGCTCGCCGTCCAGATCGGCCCAGATGTCTAAGTCGTGGACATCGGCGATCTCGTCGGTCGTCACGAGATCGGGGCCGATCGGTGCGAAGGTATCGAGGGATTTGCCCCTGACCCACTGCTCGTCGGCGAACTGCAGGTCACGTGCGGAGACGTCGTTGCCCGGCGTGACCCCGGCGACGTGGGCCATCGCGTCGTCTACAGCTACCTCGCGGGCTTCGGTCCCGATCACGACGCATAACTCCGCTTCGTAGTCGACTTTTTCGGTGAGGTCGGGGTCCCAGGCGATCTCGTCGTCGGGGCCGGCGATCGCCGAGGGGAACTTCGCGAACAACACGGGTTCGTCGGGCGGGTCGGCGTCCGATTCGGCGGCGTGGTCCTCGTAGTTGAGCCCGACACAGATCACCTTCCGAGGCTCGCCGACCGGGGCGTGGCGATCGAGGTCGGCGGGGTCGTAGGCGCTCGTTCCCGTCTCCTCGGCGAACTCGATGGCGAGGGCGGCCTTCTTCCGCCAGTACCACTCGCTCAAGAGGTCGGTGGTCCGCCGGGGGAGATCGACGCCGGCGGCGAGGCCGGCTTCGCCGAGGTGAACCACCCCTCCCTCGCGCACGACGCCCGCCCAGGGGCGCTCCTCGTCGCTCCGCGTGAACTGGCCGATTCGCATGCCGGCGTCTTCGACGATCGGGTAGTTATAGCTACCCCTCGCGGCGGTGGTAGTTAGCGACTTCCGTGGCGAGAGCCGCCGCGACCGTCTCGGAGGTCACCGGGCGTTCACGGGTGCGGTGCGCCCGTCAGCACAGGAGGGGTGAACTCCCCCATTGTCCGGCTTCCGCTCGTGGGCCTCGCGAGGCGCTGTCACCGCCTCGAATCACGGCGACGTCGCGTCGACGGGCCGTTTCCCGCGAGGACTGAACATGTGAAAGCCATGTCTTCTTGTGAGTCGCCGTTCAGGGCCAAACGCGCCTCGGTACGGATGTCGGCACCCGCGTCGGAAGTCGGCGTCGAAGCGATACCGGCGTCGAAGCGGTATCGACGTCGAAGCAACACCGACGCCGTAGCGGTGTCGATGGACCGTGCCGAGGGGAGAAAACCATGTCAACGGGAATGCAACTAGGGATGGTCGGACTGGGACAGATGGGGTCGAACCTCGCCAAACAGGCGGTCGATAGGGACATCGAGGTGGTCGGCGCGGACTTACAGGACCACCCCGATCTGGAAGAGCGGGGCGCGACCATCGTCGAGGAGGGCGCGTACGACCGCATCGCCGGGGAACTCGACGCCCCGCGAGTGGTCTATATGTCGCTGCCCGCTGGCGAGTTGATCGACGACGAACTCGACGACATGTTGAGCGTCTTCGAGGAGGGCGACGTTATCATGGACGGCGGGAACTCCTTCTGGCGCGACTCGATGCGCCGGGCCGAACGCGCCTGGGAGGAGGGGATCTACTACCTCGACTGCGGATCGAGCGGCGGACCGTTCCGCGCGAAGGAGGGCGCTTGCTTCATGGTCGGGGGTCGCGAGGAGGGCTTCGAGATCGCCGAACCCCTGCTCGACGAACTGTCGGTCGAGGGTGGACTCCTCCATACCGGCCCGCCCGGAAGCGGCCACTTCGTGAAACTCGTTCATAATGGCGTCGAGTTCGGCATGCTCCAGTCGATCGCCGAGGGCGTCGAACTCCTCGAAGCCGGGCAGTTCGATGTCGATCTCGGCGAGGTCTTTACCAACTGGTCGAACGGCGCGGTCGTCGAGAGCTGGCTCGTCGAGTTAATGGCGAGGGGCCTGAAGAAAGAGGACCAGTTCGCCGAAACCGACACGCCCGATTTCCGCGACATCCCGAACTACGTCGAGGACACCGGTGAGGTGAACTGGCTCGTCGACGAGGCGATCAAGGGAGAAACCCCGGTGCCGGTGATCACCCAGTCGGTGATCGAACTGCTCAAGTCTCGGGGCAACCAGCGCCACGCTTACCGCGCGATTGCGCTGATGCGCCATGGTTTCGGCAATCACCCCTTCGGCGAGGACGAGGACATCCGCAAGGAGCGCTACGTGGGTCGCGTCGACGAGACCGCACGCCACGACCTGCGCGACGAGGAGGACATGGATCCTCTCAACCCGACCGAGGACAACGCCGATGGGGACTGAAACGACGAACGTCCCTCCCAGCCGATCGATCGACGTCCGCAACGATCGGCCGACGATCGACGACCGAACCGAATACGAACGCGAACGAGAGACGACGGACGAACACGGAACGGAGGCACTCGAATCATGGCAAAAGAGTTCGAATACAGCACGGACGGCGAGGAGATCCGCGTGTGGGCCGAAAGCGAAGCGGACGTCATCGAACGGGCACGGGCGGAACTCGACTCGCAGGACCGCTCGCTAACCGACGAGGAGATCCGCGAGCACATCGAGGTAGTGCCCTCGCCTCGACGGATCAAATCGGGCGAAGAGGGGGTCATGGACGAACGGCGACGGCGCGGCGGCAGGGAGGCCGCTAACGTTGTCGACGACGGGATGACCGTCGGGCTGGGGACCGGAAGTACGACCGCGTGGGCGATCGCGGAGGTTGGCCGCCGGGTGCGCGAAGGCGAACTGGAAGGCGTCCGCGGGGTAGCGACGTCGCTGCAGTCACACGAACTCGCGAAGGAAGCCGAGATCCCCCTGCTCGACCTCGATCAGGTAATCGAGATCGACGTGGCGATCGACGGCGCGGACCGCTACGACCCCGACGCCCCCTACGTAGTAAAGGGCGGAGGAGCCTCACACGCCCGCGAGAAGGTGATCGACACGATGGCGAATCGATTGGTGATCGCGACCGACGACGAGAAGGCTCAGACCCCCCTGTCGTATCCGGTGCCGGTGTCGGTGATGCCGGCCTCGCGCGAGGCGGCGAAGGAGTTGGTGCGCGACCTCGGTGGGAAGCCCGAATTGCGGTACGGCCAGGCGAAGGACGGCCCGCTGTTCACCGCGAACGGGAACCTCGTGCTCGACTGTGATTTCGGCGAGATGGACGACGTACCGGGGCTCGCGGCGGACCTGTCGGCGATCCCCGGCTCGCAGGAACACGGCCTGTTCGTCGATATGGTCGACGATATCTACATCGGGGCTGATGACGGCGTCGAGACGATCTCCTTCTGACCCCGCCGGCTTGACCGCGGCGGATCGATCCCGTCAGCTCGCTCCGCCGAGCAAAAACGATCCGGGACGCGCGACACGCGATGCGCGACGAACACCAGTCCGAAAGAACTTTTGAGTGTTTCAGAGGCGGTGTTTAGTTACGCGATGAAGACCGACGGCAACCGGGTCGGTTGGACTGGAAGGGGCCGACCGCTCGGCGAACCCCGGCGAAACAAGCACGTGAGTGAGCGCAGCGAACGAACGCGCGCAGCGAGTCGCGGGAGCCGAGCGTGTCGGGGGCTTCCGAGACGGTCTCGGCGGCTCTTTTCCCCGAAACTTGCTACACCAAACACGACCGTTTCAGACGACTTCGACGGTGTTTTCGACCGTGCCGATCGACTCGATCTCGATCGTTACCCGGTCGCCCTCCCGGAGGGAGAACTCCTCGCCGGGGACCAGCGAGGTGCCGGTGAGCAGTACCGACAGTTCGGGGACCGCATTGTGCCGGGTGAACCAGTCGACCAACTCCTCGCAGCTCCGGGCCATCTTCGCCGTCGACGTCCCG
>PXRY01000119.1:13236-14309 GCA_003022925.1 Halobacteriales archaeon QS_8_65_32
TCGGGCGAGGCGACGCAGGGACCGATCGCACAGCACTTGTTGTAGACCTTCGCCTGGGGGAGATACAGCGGATTGGCACCCTCGATTTCGCGGCTGCTCGCGTCGTTGCCGATCGTGTAGCCGACGATCTCGCCGCGGTAGCAGACAACCGCGAGTTCGGGTTCGGGGACGTCCCAGTCCGAGTCGCCCCGGACGCCGATCGCCTCGCCGGGGCCGACGGTTCGGGAGGGCGTTGCCTTGAAGAACAGTTCCGGCCGCTCGTTCCCGTAGACGTCCTCATAGAGGTCGCCGCGATCGCTTTCTTCCTCGCGGGCGTCGCCCGACACCTCGTAGGTAACCCCCGCCGCCCAGACTTCCTCGGCGAGCACGGGCGTCGCTGCGCGCTCGGCGACGGTTTCGGCGTCGATCAGTGCCGCATCGTCGGTGAGGTGCGCGGCCACGTCGTCGATCGCCTCGCCGACGTTCGCCGCGGCGGCCGCGAGGTCCCGAAACGACGTCAGTCCGGCGTCCGTGACCGAGAGGTCGTACGCCTTCCGGCCCTCACGGGCGACGAGTCTCGTTTCCGACCCTCGTTCTGAAGGCAAGCAGTAGTAACGCATACGTCCGGGTGTGCGGGCGAGCGACAAAACAGTTGAGCCAGCACACAAGATTGTGTTCGGTTTAGTAGCTTTCGGGAAAAGAGCCGCTAAGCCCGTTTTGGAAGCCCCCTCCCGCTCGACCGACCGCGGCTCGTTGCGCGCGTTCGCTCCCTTCGGTCACTCACATGCTTGTGTCCTCACAGGATCGTGTCGCGATCCTGTTGGCTCACGAGAGTGCTACGAGAAACGCGAAGCGTCTCTCGGCATGACAAGAGAGCTCCGCTCTCTTGAACCACTTCGCTCTCGTGAACGCGGTCGGAGCAAAGCTCTTCCCTGCTCTCGCTCGCTTATGATTCGAGAGACGCGAAGCGTCTCTCGTCATTGCGGGAAATCTGTGATTTCCCGCTTGCAGCAAAAACGCTCCGCGTTTTTGCCACATTACAAAAGACCGCGCGAAGCGCGGTCTTTTGAACGACAGCGAGCCATGGTCGGTCG